>NZ_JAJNRD010000059.1:0-5017 GCF_022228055.1 Halorhodospira sp. 9621 | reverse complement strand
CCCCGGCCGGCCCGCCCCCCCCCCCCCCCCACGGCTGCACCTGGGCCATTACCACGGCGTGCTCAAGAACTGGGTGCGCCTGCAGAACGAGTACGAGTGTTTCTTCTTCGTGGCCGACTGGCACGCCCTGACCACCCACTACGAGAGCCCCTGGGTGGTCGGGGACAATGTCTGGGACATGGTGATCGATTGGCTGGCCTGCGGCGTCAACCCCAAGCTGGCGCGGCTGTTTATCCAGTCCCGGGTGCCCGAGCACGCTGAGCTCCACCTGCTGCTGTCGATGATGACCCCCCTCGGCTGGCTCGAGCGGGTGCCCACGTTCCGCGACCAGCAGGAGCAGCTGAGCGACCGGGACCTGTCCACCTACGGCTTCCTCGGGTATCCGCTGCTGCAGTCGGCGGACGTGCTCATCTACAAGGCCACCGAGGTGCCGGTGGGCGAGGACCAGGTGGCCCACCTGGAACTTACCCGCGAGGTGGCCCGCCGCTTCAACCACCTCTACGGCGTCGAGCCGGATTTCGAGCAGAAGGCCCAGGAGGCGGCGCGCAAGATGGGCAAGAAGAATGCGCGCCTCTACCACGACCTGCGCCGTCGCTATCAGCAGGAGGGTGACCGCGAGGCCCTGGAGGTGGCGCACGCCCTGCTGGAGGGGCAGCCGAACATCACCGTCGCCGACCGCGAGCGGCTCTTCGGCTACCTCGACGGCACCACCCGGGAACTGTTGCCCGAGCCCGAGGTGCTGTTGACGCCGACCGCGAAGATGCCCGGCCTCGATGGCCGCAAGATGTCCAAGTCCTACGACAACACCATCGGCCTGCGCGAGCCCACCGACGACGTCGTCCGCAAGCTGCGCACCATGCCGACGGACCCGGCGCGGGTGCGTCGTAACGACCCCGGCGATCCGCAGAAGTGCCCGGTGTGGGACTTCCATCAGGTCTACTCCGACGAGTCGACCCGCGCGTGGGTCCAAGAGGGGTGCACCACCGCCGGGATCGGTTGCCTGGAGTGCAAGCGCTGCATCATCGACGCCGTTGAGGCCGAGCTGTCGCCGATCCGCGAGCGGGCCCGACAGTACGAGGAAGATCCGGAGCATGTGCGCTCGATCATCGTTGACGGCTGTGAGCAGGCCCGCGAGGAGGCCCGCGAGACCCTTGGCGAGGTGCGCAGCGCCATGGGCCTGGAGTACCGGTGACGGAGACCGCCGCCGGGCAGGCGTCCGCTGACGAGCCGGCGGGCGGCGGTGAGCCGGTGGCCCGCGTCGGTGACGAGGCGCTGCGACGGCTGCCGGACGATCTCTACATCCCCCCGGACGCGCTCGAGGTCTTCCTCGAGGCGTTCGAGGGGCCGCTGGATCTGCTGCTCTACCTGATCCGGCGGCAGAATCTCGACATCCTCGACATCCCCATCGCCGAGATCACCCGGCAGTACATGGAGTACGTCGAGCTCATGCGCGAGATGCGTCTGGAGCTGGCCGCCGAGTACCTGGTGATGGCCGCCATGCTCGCCGAGATCAAGTCGCGCATGCTGCTGCCGCGGCCCGCGGCGGCCGACGACGAGGAGGACGAGGACCACGATCCGCGGGCCGAACTGATCCGCCGGCTGCAGGAGTACGAGCGTTTCAAGAAGGTGGCCGAGCAGATCGACGAACTCCCCCGCGTGGGGCGGGATATCTTCCCGGCCGCCGCCGACGCACCGGAGTGCCGGCCCCGGGCGCAGGCACCGGAAGTCAGCCTGCGCGAGCTGCTGCTGGCCCTTTCAGAGGTCATGCGCCGGGCGCAGCTGAATGAGAGCCACCACGTCGAGCGCGAGACGATCAGCATCCGCGAGCGGATGAGCGAGACCCTGAGCGGGCTCAGCGAGGAGCGTTACACGCCCTTCCAGGAGCTGTTCCGGGTGGAGGAGGGGCGGACCGGGGTCGTGGTGACCTTCCTGGCGCTGCTCGAGCTGGTGCGCGAGTCCATGGTGGAGCTGGTCCAGGCCGACGCCTTTGCCCCGATCTACATCCGCGCACGATGAATATGCCACCACTCAAGCACATCATCGAGGCGGCGCTGCTGGCCGCCGGCGAGGCGCTGACCTTCGAACGCATCCAGGGCCTGTTCGATGCCGACCGGGCGCCGAGCCGCGACGACATCCGCCGGGCCGTGGCCGAGCTGTCGGCGGACTACCAGGGGCGCGGGATCGAGATCCGCGAGGTGGCCGGCGGCTACCGCATCCAGGTCGGTGCCGACATGGCCCCGTGGGTCTCGCGGCTCTGGGAGGAGAAGCCGGCACGCTATTCGCGGGCCGTCCTCGAGACGCTGGCCCTGATTGCCTACCGGCAGCCGATCACCCGCGGGGAGATCGAGCAGGTGCGCGGGGTCAGCGTCAGTACTTCGATCATCCGCACGCTCGAGGAGCGTGGCTGGATCCGCGTGGTGGGCCGGCGCGACGTGCCGGGGCGCCCGGCGATGTACGCCACCACCCGCGGGTTTCTTGAGCACTTCAACCTGCGCGGGCTGGATCAGCTGCCGGATCTGGCCACGCTGCAGGATCCGGATCAGGCGCATCTGGAGCTGGATCTGCGCCTGCCCGACGAGGCCGAGGGCGATCCGGCAACCAGCGACGACGAACAGGGGGCGACCCGTGACGAGTGACGGTGGGAATCAGCCTGCGGGCGAGAAACTGCAGAAGGTACTGGCGCGCGCCGGGCTGGGCTCGCGCCGCGAGATGGAGGCGGCCATCCAGGCCGGGCGCGTGCGCATCGAGGGACGCGTGGCGAAGCTGGGCGATCGCGCGCAGCCCCGTGACCACGTGGAGCTGGACGGGCAGACGGTGCAGCGGGTCCATCGCGAGCCGCCGCGGCGGGTGCTGCTCTATAACAAGCCCGAGGGCGAAGTGACCACCCGCTCCGACCCCGAGGGCCGATCAACAGTCTTCGAGCGGCTGCCGCGCACGCCCGGGCGGTGGATCGCCGTCGGGCGGCTGGATATCAACAGCCAGGGGCTGTTGCTGTTCACCAACGATGGCGAACTCGCCAACGCCCTGATGCATCCCTCCACGGGGGTTGAGCGGGAGTACGCCTGCCGGATCCACGGCGAGGTGACCGAGGAGATGGTCCACCGCTTGGTGGGTGGGGTCGAACTCGAGGACGGCCCCGCCCACTTCGAGGTGGTGGAGTCGGCCATGCCGGTGGACGAGCCGCAGGAGGGCGCTAACGCGTGGTTCCACGTTATCGTCACCGAGGGGCGCCGCCGCGAGGTCCGCCGGCTCTGGGAGTCCCAAGGGGTGACGGTCAGCCGTCTGATCCGCGTGCGCTACGGGCCCGTGGTGATGCCCCGGGATCTGCGCCGCGGCCAGCTGCACGAGCTGGACGAGGCCGGCAAGCGCGAACTCTACGAGCACGTGGGCCTGACCCCGCCGGAGCCGGTCAGGCGGACGGCGCCCCAGCGCCGCCGGCGGCGTGGGCGCAAGCGGCGCTGAGCGGGCAGTCGGCACAGCGCGGCGTGGGGCGGCAGGTGTCCTTGCCCAGCGCCACGATCTGGGCATGCAGCTCGTTGAAGGCTGCGGTGTCCGGCCCCAGCGCCGCCTCGACACCCGCCCGTAGCCGTTCGTAGCCCTCGTCGCCCTGAATCCAGCCCAGGCGCTGGAGGATGCGCCGGGTGTAGGCGTCGATGACGAACACCGGGCGGTGGAAGGCGTAGAGCAGGATGTCGTCGGCGGTCTCGCGGCCGACGCCGTTGACCGCCAGCAGCTTCTCGCGCAGCGCCTCGGTGCGCCGTAGCTGCATGCCCTCCATGCAGCCCTCCTGCAGGTAGGCGATGCACAGGTTGCGCAGCCGGCGGGTCTTGACGTTGAAGTAGCCTGCCGGCCGGATCGCCTCGGCCACCTCGTCGCCCTCGGCCTCGATCAGGGCCACGGGATCGAGCAGCCCCGCGCCACGGAGCTGCTCCATGGCGCGCTCGACATTGCTCCAGGCGGTGTTCTGGGTCAGCACGGCCCCGACCAGTACCTCGAAGGCGGTTTCTGCCGGCCACCAGTGCTGTTCACCGTGGTGGGCGACCAGCTGCTCAAGCAGCCAGCGTAGCCGCTCACCGGTCAGGCCGGGGTGGGGGCGCGGCGAGGGCGCGCTCACGCCGGTGCCGGCTCGACGCTCAGCGCCTGACCGTGGTGGCTGCGCCCGTCGGGCCCGAGCAGGCGCAGGAAGGCGCCGGCCACTTGCTGCGGCTGGGTCAGGTCGAGGGGGTTCTCGAAGGGGAACTCCTTCTGCCTCAGCCCGGTGGCGACAATGCCCGGGTCGAGGGTGTTGACGCAGACGCTCGTCGTCTCGGCCAGCTCCGCGGCGAGCACCCGCATCAGGCCCTCGAGCCCGGCATTGGAGACGGCGTAGGCGCCTCCGTAGGCTTTGTGGCCATTCCGGCCGCTGGCATCGCTGGTGAACACGATGCTGCCCCGGTCGGACTCGCGCAGTAGCGGCAGGCACGCTTGAGTGAGCATGAAGGCGGCGTTGAGGTTGACCTGGAGGGTCTTGTACCACGTCTCCATGTCGTAGAGTTCGACGGGCGCCGGTTTGCCCATGGTGGCCGCGGCGTGGAGCAGGCCATCGAGGCGGCCAAGGCCCTCGCGGATACGCTGCGCGACCTCGGGGAAGTTGTCGAAGGTGGCGCCCTCGAGGTTCATGGGGTAGATCGCCGGTTCTGGGTGGTTGTCCTCGACGATGCGGTCGTAGAGGCTCTCGAGCGCCTTGAGGTCCTTGTCGAGGATGACAACCGTGGCGCCGGCGGCGGCGAGCCGGCGGCAGACGGCGCTGCCGATACCGCCAGTGGCGCCGGTGACCAGGATGACGCGCCCGTCGAAGGCGTCTTCGGCGGGCTGGTAGTCGGCGGAGATCAACGCTTGTTCGGCCACGGTTATCCCCTGATGGTGGTGAACGACGGGAAACGCCGTACCTTACCCAGCGCTCCGGTGGCGAGCAAGGTAGGCCGGGCGGGGTTGCCTGTAGCCATTGCCTCGGGCGTATTCCCCGCCGTCGCTCCCT
>NZ_JAJNRD010000058.1:0-5374 GCF_022228055.1 Halorhodospira sp. 9621 | reverse complement strand
TCCGGCCTTCGAGAAGCTGCTCGGCTATCGCGCCGAAGAGCTTGAGGGTACCCCCTTCCATGACCGCTTCGTTCCCGAGCGCCACAGGGCGGCCATGCAGGCGGGCATGCGCTATTTCCGGGAATCTGGAGGCAGACTCCGCATAGGGCAGCACACCGAGGTCGAGGCGATCCACCGGGATGGGCACGAAATCCCACTGGAATTGGCTCTGGCACCGGTGCAGATTTCCGGGCGCTGGCATGCCGCCGGACTCCTGCGCGACATCAGCGAGCGCCGGGCTTTGGAAGCATTGCGAGAGCAGCTGGCTAACCTCACCGCGCAGCTGCCCGGGTTCATCTATCAATGCCAGCTCTGGCCTGATGGCCGCCATGCCTTTGTCTATGCCAATGGTGGGGTTGAGGACACCTACGGTGTTACGCCGGAAACGGTCCTCGAGTGCCCTGATCGCGTTTTTGAGTTCATGTACGAGGCCGATCGGGATGAGGTTGGCCGGAGCATGGAACACTCGGCCAAGACCTTGACGCCCTGGCGCCAAAGCTTCCGGATCCACCACCCCTCAAAGGGAACGGTCTGGCTCGAGGGGAATTCCACGCCGGAACGTCAGGCCGATGGCAGCACGCTCTGGCACGGCTACTTGCAGGACATAACCGACCGCGTTCGAGCTGAGCAGGAGCTGGCGCAGAACAAAGCGCTACTCGAAGAATTCTTTAATCAGTCGATTACCGGTTTCTTCTTCATGATGCTGGATGAACCGATCGACTGGCAGGGTGCTACAGAGCAGCAAAAAGAGGCGCTGCTTGACTATGCTTTGAAACATCAAAGAGTCACCAAAATCAACCAGGCCATGCTGGATCAATACCGCGCCAAGGAAGAAGATTTCATTGGTTTGACCTTTGCTGACTTTTTTAGCTATGAAAATATCGAGCATGGCCGCAATGTGCTTAGGGATCTCTTCGATCAAGGTCGGGCCCACGCCGTGACACATGAACGGCGATGGGATGACACATCCATCATCATCAATGGGGATTACACCTGCCTCCACGATGAACAAGGTCGCGTCACCGGCTTTTTTGGTGTTCAAGAAGACGTCACCGAACGCCGGCGCGCTGAGCAGGCTGAACGACAGCTGCGCGAGCAACTTGAGGCGCGCAAGCACGATCTCGAAGCGATCTTCGAGGCCGCCGAGTCAGTCAGCCTGATTAAAACGGATCTCAATTCGGTGATCCTTGAGGCTAGCACCGGTGCCGAGGCGCTTTTTGGATACAACCGTGAGGAACTGATCGGCCAACACGTCAGCCTCTTGCATACTGATGCTGACAGCGAACGGCTACCCGGATATGTCGATCCCGTTTTCCAGGAGCACCAACCCTTCCGCATGGAGACGGAATTGGTTCGCCGGGATGGTAGTAGATTCCCGGCGCTGCTCACAATCCACCCCATCACCAATTCTCGCGGCGAGTTAGTGGAAACCCTTGGTGTAAGCTTCGATATCAGCGATCAGAAGAGAGCGGCACAGGAATTGGCCGAGGCCGTGGCGGCCAAGACCACTTTTCTCAACGCCGTCAGCCACGACCTGCGCTCACCGCTCAACGCACTGACCGGATTCGTCGACCTACTCGCTGCACCGGATCTGGAAGAAGAGCAGCGCCAGAGCTACGTGCAGCAGTGCCGCCACGCCAGCCGCCGGCTGCTGGAGCTGATCGACTCCCTACTCGATTTGAGTCGGTTGCAGGCTGGCCGGCTCAGGCTGCAGCCAGCGCCCTTTGATCTGCACGCCGCGATCGAAAGTCAGTGCACCGTGCATCGCCACCTCGCCGAAGAGCACGGCCTGCGGTTCACCAGTAAAGTTGAGCCTGGCGTGCCGCAGTGGGTGGAGGCCGATGCCACCCGGCTGGGGCAGATCCTGTCGAATTTGCTCAGCAACGCGATCAAGTATACCCATGAGGGCCAGGTCGATCTGACGGTATGCGCTGACGCCGGCGAGCAGATCACCTTCCAAGTGCGCGATACCGGTCCGGGGATCCCCCCAGAACAGCAGGCGCACATCTTTGCGGCCTTCGATCGCGCCGGCTACCAGGGCTCGCGCAGCGGCCATGGCCTGGGGCTGGCCATCGTGCGCGAACTCACCGAGCTTTTCGGCGGGGAGATTTCTCTTCAGAGCACACCCGGGGTGGGCTCCACGTTCACCGTGACGCTCCCGTTGCCGCCGGCGGCACAGGAAACGGAGCGCGATACCGACACTGGCGTCGATAGCACCCCTCCTCCGCTTGGCGGGGATGCTCCGGCCAGCGCACTGAATGTGTTGGTGGCCGATGACGAGGCGGTCAATGTCTTCCTCGCCCGGACCCTGCTCGAGCAGCTCGGCTGCACGGTGACCACGGCCGAGGATGGCGCCAGCGCCCTGGAGGCCTGGCAAACACAGACTTTCGATGCCCTGGTCCTCGACCGCCACATGCCCGGATTCGATGGTGATCAGCTGGCCGAGCGCATACGGGCTGAGGAAAGGGCCCAGGGACGCACCTGGGTGGCGATTGCCCTTTACACTGCCTATGCCCGCAGCGAGGTGGAGCCGGTCCTCGAGACCGGTCTCTTCGATGCATTCCTGAGCAAGCCGCTGGGTCGCACGGAACTGCGACAGTGGATCAAGTCGCTGGTGCCGCGGAAGGACCCCGAGGCCGCCACCACCCCGGGAGAAACGCATGGACCCACATCCAACTCCTAGCTGGGACGATGCCATGGATGCCATGGGGCATCCGATCTTCCTCCACGATCAGGAGTATCGCATCCTGCGGGCGAACCGCGCATACCTCCAGGAGGCCAGCGCCACGCTCGAGGAGGTAATCGGCCAACCCTACTGGCACGTCTTCCCCCGCGGCGAAGGCCCCCTGCCCGGCTGTCAGTCGGCCATGGCCAAGGTGTTGGCCGGCAAGCGCAGTGCTTCCGAGACCGGCTGCGACGAAACCGACGAGGAGTTCTCTGTGCCAGATGGCCGGTCCTTCCTATCGCGCTCGTATGTCGCTCGGGACGGACAAGGAGCCTACCGATACTCCGTCCATATTCTTGAGGACATCACCGCCAGGCGCCATCTCGAACAGGCGCATCAGGCCGCCGAAGCCAAGTTCCAGGCAATCACCACCGCCGCACGCGATGCCATCGTGCTGATCGATGCCGAGGACCGGCTGGTGTACTGCAATCCGGCCTTCGAGAAGCTGCTCGGCTATCGCGCCGAAGAGCTTGAGGGCGCCCCCTTCCATGACCGCTTCGTCCCCGAGCGCCACAGGGCGGCCATGCAGGCGGGTATGCGCTATTTCCGAGAGTCCGGCGGCCAAACCCGCGTGGGCCAACAGGCTGAGGTCGTGGCCATCCACCGTGACGGACACGAGGTCGCCCTGGAGCTGACCCTGGCGCCGGTGCAGATTGCTGGACACTGGCACGCCGCCGGAATCCTGCGCGATATCAGCGAGCGCCGGGCTTTGGAAGAAGAGCGCCAGCGCACGCTCGAGGATCAGAGGATGTTCCTCGCCGCGGTCAGCCACGATCTGCGCACGCCGCTCAATGCCATCCATGGGTTTCTGGATCAGCTGGCTCACTCCGAGCTTGATCCGCAGCAGCGTCAGCATGTTGACCTTTGCCGGGCCGGCGGCCAGACCATGCTGGGGCTGATCGAGACCGTCCTGGAGCTCTCGCGGCTGGAAGCCGGCCGTGTTCAGCTAAGCGAGCAGGATTTCGATCTGTGCGAATTCATGAATGCCCAGCTGGGCTTTCTCGCGCCGATGGCTGAGCAGAAGGGCCTGTATCTGGAATGGTCTTCCAGCACCGACGTGCCCTGCCGGGTCCAGGGCGATCCGATACGCCTCGGTCAAGTGCTCTACAACCTGGTCAGCAATGCTCTGCGCTTCACCGAGACCGGCGGCATCGGCGTGCAGGTCGAGCGGGCTTCACCGGAGAATGACCTCCACTTCACCGTCTCCGATACCGGAGTCGGCATCCCCGAAGAGGATCAGCCCCAGATTTTTGAGGCGTTCCGGCAGGCCGGCCCTGCCCTTGCCCGCAAGGAAGGCAGCGGGCTGGGGCTGAAGGTCTGCAAGGAGCTGGTGACGCTAATGGGTGGGGACATCTCGGTCGAGAGTGAGCCAGGCCGAGGAACGAGTTTCCATTTCACGGTGACCATGCCGCCGGCCGCCTCGGCCACGCCGGTGCAACACACCACTGAGGAGGCCGAAGTTGATACAACCAGCACGCCGCCCGGCACCGGCCTGCGCGTACTTATTGCCGAGGATGAGCCAACCAACGCCCTGCTGATCCAGTCTTTGCTCACCCAGGCCGGCTGCGAGGAAGTCACCTGGGCGGAGAACGGCCGGGAGGCCATCGAGCATTGGGAACAATCGAGACCCGATCTTATCCTGCTCGATCTCCAGATGCCCGAGATCGATGGTCGCGAGGCGCTGCGGCACATCCGGGCACAGGAGGCTGAGCACGCCCTCGCGCATACCCCGATCGCTCTGGTCACCGCTCATGCGCTTGAGCATTTCCAGCAGGAATGCTTCGGCCTCGGCTGCGATGCCTACCTCAACAAGCCGATCGAGCGCAAAGAGCTCTGGCTCTTCCTCGCTCGAGTCCAGGCAGAAGCTGCGTGACCAACCCTCTCCCCCGCCAGGAGGGAGGGGCCCCCTGGTCGGCCTCTTGGCTGATTCACGGGGCATGCCCACCGCCGCGTTCCCTGCGCCACAGCCCGGTTACCGGTAGCTGTTTCGCTAGGGCGGAGGTTGCCCTCTCCTGATGCCAGCTCTGATCGCCGAATTTGGCCGCGGGCCGGATGCTGAGGGGGAACCCGAGTTCGAGGCCATTGAGGAAGCGTGTACGAACTCGACTCTCACGGTGCTCAAGCGCGCCAGGTGGTCGATCTTGGGAGCAGCCGTATAGTGGAGTGAGTCTCCTGGGGGGCGCACCGAAGCATTGGAAGCTATAGGAAGACTGGAGCAGTCGAAAGTGAAGGTTGCAGCGGGCAAAGGGACTGACCTTGACCCGACCCGAGATTGGCACGGTGATCCATTCCTGAAGTGCCGGTGCCCAGAGGCGCAGAGGCGGCGGGGCCCCTCAGGGGGTGGACCTCGCGCCGCGCTCAAGGAGTTCGGTGAGCTGATCTGCCCCCATGGGGCGACCGAGACCGAAGCCCTGGCCCCGCTCGCACCCGAGCCTTTGGACAAAGGCGCGCTGCGCGTCTGTCTCGATTCCCTCCGCCACTACCGGCATACCCAGCCCCTTGGCGAGGCTCACGATCCCGCGGACCAGGGCCTCGGACTTGGCGGAGCTGCCTATGCCGCTGACGAAGGCGCGATCGATCTTAAGCGTGGTCAGTGGCAGGGCCTGGAGG
>NZ_JAJNRD010000057.1:0-5631 GCF_022228055.1 Halorhodospira sp. 9621 | reverse complement strand
TAGCAATAGGATGACTGGGATTTTTTTTTTGTCGTCAAACGGCGATGTTTTCCAAAACACGTGCTGGGGCAATGGCGTTGAACAGATCTCATGCCAAACATCGATTAAAATCCCGATAGAACCCCAGGTCGCTCTGTTTAGCAATTCAGAGAGTCCGCCGAGTGATCTGTCAGAAGTGATCAATGACATTCGTGCGCGCCGGCCTTTCGGGAGCTTAGCGAGACACCTTATCCTTGCTAGTTTCGACGATGCGGACCGGCTGGCAAGAGTAGCGGCGGGCACGGGCTGCGCCGGCTGCCTCGCCGAGTATTGGCGGGGACGCCGCGACGGGACTGAGCAGAGCGCTCCGGACCCATCGATTCACCCAGATCTGACCAATGCAACCAGTGGTGCGGACAGCCATCAATCTGAAGCTGCCGTACCGGCTTGGTATACGCTTCAAGCGGCAACCAGCCACTTTTCAAGTGCGAAAGATCAAGGCAGAAACGTAGCTGAGGCGCAGCGTATCTCCCTACGGCGCGCAACAACGGCGACCGATCCGAGCATGCGCGGAGCGCTGTGGCGCTTACTTAAACAGGTTCGACCATTTGAAAACAGCGCACGTCGCCATTTCGTCGGCGTCATTGCATCCGAAGGCGATCCGCTTAGGGAACTATCCGAAGAGGCTCAGACCATTGAGAAAAATCGCAAGATTATAAATGACGCAGAGGGCCGATGGACGGAAGACCAATGGAGCCGTATTGAACTCCTACGAGAGCATTCCTTGTACATCGGCGAACCGTGGATTACGGATCACGCGGGGCGCGCAGAAAGGGGTGTCGCCGCGGATAGCCTGGCCCTTTTCGAAGATAGATTGTTAGCCGGACGCGGCAAATGGCGCGAGCGTCTTAAATTGCTCTTGTGCACTTCATTTTTGGGTGGTCTTGGGGTCGGGGTCGGCGTTTTATTTTTTTTATTCACTATCCTTGCCGCACTGACGGGTTATGACGGTTCTATATTTAATTTAAAATCCGTTGTCTCACACCTTTTTAGTCCGATTTCCGTATTGGATGTTGGGTCCCTTGCGGCGGGTTTTCTTTTCCTGTTCGGGCTCGCGATAGCATGGGCAAACCGATGCCTACCCAATGCCCTTCGGATGGAAGTTCCACAGCGACATGCACAAGATTTAATGGTCCGGATCGCGACAAAGATATGGGGGTCGGAAGATCAGAGAGAACCGGCAGCCGGATGGCGTCGATGGGTCCGCCGTCGCATCCTCGGTGGCTCACCCCCACCTTCGGTAATTGTTGTCGGCATCCAGACGCCCGAGGCTTGGAGCGAAGCCGACCGGCAGCATCTTGAGGCATTCATGGATCTTCTCGGCTCGGACCAGTATTTTCTCCTCGCAATCCACGTTCGTACCCGGAGCGAATTCGTGAACGGCGCTTTAGCCCCTTGGGTGACAGATCCGCCCTCTTCAGCCGGGCCGAGAACGATTGACCTGGGGCGCTTTGACGACTGGTCGGTGCTTTACCTCGGCGACGACCTGGACATCGACGGCCATCCACCAAGCAGCGGAATTACATTGAAGGATCTTTTAGGATGGGGTGATAACGTTCCGCATGGTATAATAGCATCTCTTGCTGGCGCAAGTTGGTCTATTTATAACCTGCCGCCGACCCTTATCACGGGGTCGTTAGCGACGGCCCCGATGATCGTAAACAAGCCATCTGGGTCCGCAATTCATCACTATCGGTCTGCCCTTGAAGATCAACTACGTCCACTCCGAGATCTATTTGAGGCGCGGCATGATGGAAACTCGAAGTTAGAAGATTCGGATATAGATATCGAAAAAATCCTTGATCAAAGCATGCAGGCAGAAGGCATCCGATACCTGGCAGGTGCATCAGCGGCCATCAAAGGTCAGGGGGGCGACCGTCTGATTGGGCGGGGACTTTGGCGGCGCACATTACGGGATCGCCTGCATACGGCATTCCGGGAGGATCCCCACCAAGACAGTGAAACTTTTGAAAGGTACTTGGGGAAAATACTAGCGTGTGCAGAGCTGTATCATGTATCTAGTGCGTGGCAGCATCTCGAGAGTGGCTTTGCTGATACGGTCCAGGGCGACCTGACCGCGGCTACGAGGCATACTCGTGCGGCCGGGCAGTTACTCGCAGAGCGCCAAAGACGTACGTTGAGCAACAAGCAAACGGTAATGCTCGCGCAGGCTTGGTGCGCGTTGGCCGAGAGCGCTTGTTTAGTAGAGGTGCCCGATGATCCGGACAGTCAGTTCGCTGGCGCCCAGTTGGCAGCTGCCCTTCTCCGTGGTCAGGATGTTCTAACCGAGAACATGCATGCTTCGAGTATCGAAACCTTTTTGGCGTGTAATAATTTTTCGAATAATGAATCGTTCTCATCTATACCCAAAACACCTCGCGATTGTCTGGGCCACGAGGTAGCGGGCACGCTGAAAATTTTGAGGCAGACGGAGCGCGTAGTTTCCGACACGCTTTTCGAGGGGATCGAAGGTCTTTTAACGTTTCCTGACCTATCGACACTTGAAAGCGGGCTGCCCAAGCCCAAAACCCCCCGCGGTTGCCTGGAACGCGAGGTGAAAGGCACGCTGCGAAAATTAGGACAGATGGATCGCGTGGTTGCGGACACGCTGTTCGAACGGAAGATGAATGGGGCGTGGTACTACTTTCCGGAGCGGCTGCGACGAGCCATTCAAGATGCCCGAGCAGAGCAAAGAAAAAAAAGTTGGCGGCTTGTGGAATTGATTGCACGCTGTCGGACAATCGACCAGATGCTCAACGTGGCCCATAATCATGCGGAGTTCCTCGGTCGTTTCCTCGCGTGCGTCGTGGCTCTGGCTGTTCGCGAGGTCCATAGAAACGCGACCAGCGAGGACGCAGCCCTGAAAAAGCAAGAAGACCTTGCGACAGGAATTCGCCGGTTGCGTGACAGGTGTCCGAATATCGATATCAGCGACGCGGACCAAAAAACGGCGATAGCAGCTGTGCGCCACGTGACGGCGCCGGCGTTAGCTTTCTGTACCGCTAAACACGTGCCAGACGTTCTGAATGGTATCGCGCACGAGAACGCGATACCGCCGCGTGTCGATTTACCCGGGACGGACATCGGGGCGTATCACGGTGTCGGCGACAGGTTGGAAAAGATCGTCTACGTCGATTACATGTAGTTGTTTTTTTCCGTTGCACTGAGGCGTCGGCCCTAAAAAAACAGCAAGGTGCTTATCTGGAGCGGTTTATCGGCCTTTAGGCTCCGATGGCCGGAGAACTGTGGCAGCTGGTTGGGATCCCAGCCGGTCCGATCCGCGAGATGGCCTCATGGCGCAGGTCGTAGAAGGTCAGGTTGGTGAAGAGCTCCGGGTCAGACTCCTCGACGCGGGCCTGACAGGCGTCGGAACCCTCCTTCTGCAGGTGAATGCAAAAGGGAAGGGATCCTCGATCACACCGAATTGCACCGAACGCAAAGCGAACCCTTCCCTCAGCCCCTGCAAGCCCCCTGCAAAGGTCTGTGAAGCGAAGGGTTCCGACTCGGAGACGGCTCTAAGCCGTTGATTTGGTTGGTGGGCGGCGCTGGGATCGAACCAGCGACCCCTGCCGTGTGAACGCGAATGTGCGCTCCAGCCTCATCAATCGCTTAGCGGGGAAAAGCCTGAAAAACAGAGCCTTGCATTCATCATGAGACCCCGCTCATCCCCTCAGGTCCCCTAGGTTCCCGATCCTCACTGTGCCACAGGTGTGCCACTGCTCAAAGGCGATGTTGACCTTGCGGACTGAGAAGGTGCCGATCGCCGGAGCATCATTTGTCCCGTGCCTCGGGTCAGGTTGGATGGATAGATTCGAGGTGAGGATCGCGACCAGTGCTGAGAGCATGATTCTGTCCAAGGCTTGAAGCGTTGGCCCGGGGGCGTGAGATCCAGAACTGCACAGGCGTGCGTACTTAGGGAAGTGTGGCTCTTCGGGGAGAGGGCCGGTTTTCCGCTACGGTTGTTGAACGTGATAGGGGTCTCATATGCGTCCTTTGTTGAACAAGGCTGAGCTGGCCAAACTTCTAGGTATTACTCAACGCAGTTTGAATAGACGCCGGGAGCGCGATCCGGAATCATTGCCACCCGCAGTGCGACTTGGCCGGAGCCTGCGGTGGCGTCCGGACGACGTGGAAGAGTGGCTAGTCCGACAAACGGAAGGTCAGGCGTCACCGCGGGCCCGAAGAGGCCGGCCTCGTTCGCATCCCCGCGGATAGCTGGGGACGCCACGGTATTGGTGGCTCCATTGCCCGGAGCATTTGCGCGTTGCAAACAGTCCGAGGAGATTGAGCAGCGGCTGATGCCCGGTCACTCTGGGAAGGCGACCTGATCGAGGGCGCCCATAACCGCTCCTCAGGCGCCACGCTGGTCGAGCGCAGGATCGCTTTGTTGTGCTAACCAAGATGCGCGATGGCACCGCCGAAGCTGCCCTGGAGGCCTTTCACCAGCTGATGAGGCGCCTGCCGGCGATACTGCGCCAGAGCCTGACCTACGACCGGGGCAGCGAGATGGCATGCCATGAGCGGCTCGCCCAGCGGCTGAATCTGTTGATCTGGTTCGCCGATCCACATGCACTTCAGGCCGCCGCCGCCCGATACGGCCACGGCGTCGAGCAGCCTCGAGACCCGCCCGGGTCCGCTCGCGGATCATCTCGCGCTCGTACTCGGCGAACGACCCGATCATCTGCATCATCATGCGCCCTGCCGGCGTCGTTGTGTCAATCGCTTCGCTTAACGAACGAAAGCCAGCCCCGGCCGACTCGATGCGCTCGAGCAGCGTGAGCAGATCTTTGAGCGATCGGCTGAGCCGATCGAGCTTGACGACGACGACGAACACGTCGCCTTCCCGGAGGTGCTCGAGCGCACGCTGTAGCTCTGGACGATCCCAGCGCCCACCGGATGCCGCTTCCTCGAAGAGGCGTTCTGCACCCGCCTGCCGCAGCACGTCACGCTGCGCGGCCAGGTCTTGCTGTTCTTCGCGAGAGACGCGTGCGTAGCCGATGATCATGCTTCAGTCCTTGCGGAAACGTGTTGCCATTTTATCATGTTTGGCAACTGGTTTTTGCACGCATCAAGCTCCCAATATCCGGTCATGCACGCAGGCATTGCAAAAACGAGCGTTTTTGCACGTTGCATGAGTAGTTGGAGCACGCATCGGAACCCATCTCTGTGACAATGTCACGGCGATGCCCTTTGCCGGGGAACGTGTCATCTTTTCTTTACATAAACGGATTGCGGCTAGCGCACACGCGAGCAACACGCACGGCACTCTCCTCACCCAAGGGCACGAGATAGGTATACACTCGCTCCCAGTGGGGTCGCGCGCCGCGCAGCCGGTACCCCCTTTGAGGCGCTGACTAAAAAAGGAGAAAGGACTGTCACATGGATCGTTTCCGTTCATTCTCGATGATCGCTTGCGGATGCTTCTTAAGCCTGGTGATGCACGCAGCATCCGCAGCGAACCTAGAAAAGCGCCTTCTCGAGGCCGCTTCAGCAGGCGATCCCGAAGACGCGGTGGAGGCGCTTGAGGTGGGGGCGGAAATCGATGCGCGGAACGAGGACGGCTTGACCCCCCTCATGGTCGCCGCTCAGCAC
>NZ_JAJNRD010000056.1:0-5909 GCF_022228055.1 Halorhodospira sp. 9621 | reverse complement strand
CAACCCGTCGGCCTTTCCCTTCAAGGAGCGATTGCAGAACTCAGTGCACGACGCGGCGCCCGAGCGCTTCGCCTTCCTGCCCGCAAAGCCAGAGGACCGTGGCGAGGGGCACTGCTGTGCGACGCCGCACATGCGCAGGAAGCCCTCGATGCGGACGTTTTGTGTCACTTGGGACCGCCAGATCTGGCGAACGGCCCGAAAAGGCCGACACTCACCCTGCCCTCTGGGCTAAAGGCACTGGTCGCTAGTGGCGGGGAATGGGCCGCGCTGCAGGGCAACGAGGCGCAATCCATCGAGCAGGTTCATCTTGACCAATGCCCGAACCTGCAGAGGATCATCTTCGAGGGCCACCTGCAACACCTGGGGATTCGGAATGCCGCGGCTCTGGAGGAGCTTGTCGCCTCGGGAGATGCCGTGTGCCTAGATACGTGCGGCGACCGAAGGCGCGTCATCCCTATCGACGGCAACTGGCGACATCTGCACCTGGTGAATACTGCAGTGGAACCGTCTGTGGCACGACGGGCCCAACGCACCACCGGTCATGGCCGTGCTGTTGTTCCGGCGCTTGTCGCGCACCACCGAGGCAGTCGCGACCGAGGAAGAGAAAAACGCCTTAAGGTTGAAAGCTACCCGGCCCTGCTGGACGAGTCCGAAAGTGGTGATCAAGCCGCCGCAGAGTTGTTCCTGCGACAGGCGGGGTTGGTCGAGCGGCGCCACGCCGCGCTGACATTGCAGGGATTATCACGCCTTGCCCGGGCCCCCGCCTGCCCGGTGCAGATCGCCGAGATCTGGGCTGCACGCTGTCGGATGCGACGGCACTTATTGCCGAAGCATTCCTTCGCTTCCACGCTGTGGAGATGGGACATGCCGGACGATCAGCGCCTGGAGGCCCAGCAGGCTGACTATCAACTGGCGGTCCTCGCCCACCAGCATGGTGTCGACGTTACCGGCGCACTTGCCGGAGAGATCACCACCCCCGATGGACTGCTGGATTTACTCAAGCAGGCCGAGCCCAACCACCATGGTCTACTGGCTGTCCGCACCGTAACAGCCACCGAGCAGGAGCAACGACGGCAGTTGACCGATGCACTGCTCCACAGAGCCTTGGAACAACCCGCCTGGATTCGACGGCCGGGACGCGGCTCAATGTCGCCCCAGCGCCAGAAGGCGCTGACGGCGGCCAACTGCGCTCTGCAAGAGATCCTCCGCCGGCAGTCGCCCTCTTTGGCCAACGCCTTCGCCACAGGGCTCGGCACGCACTTCTACGGACACGAGGCGCTGCCCCTGCTCGAGCCACTTGCCGATCGTGGCCATGCGCCCAGCAAGGCGCTCGCCATGCAGATCGGATTGAGTGCTGAGCAAGACCACCCCTCCCGCCGCCGCCACACCGAGCGATCCGAACTCCGCCGGCAGGCCATGGCGGTGGCCCTTGCTCCGGCTACGGACGATACGCTCGCCTCACAGTGACTGCGGCGAACGACAACCCGCCGCAGTCACTGCTCTTTCTGCCTCCGTCAGGCTTAAGACCCACCAGTCGGGATCTTGCGGTCCTTGTCGATAGTGCGAAGCAACAGGAACACCACGACTAAAGCGGACAGGGAGGCCACGACCCCCTGCGCAAGCGTATAGGGGATCGCGAAGAGAAATGTACTCCTCAAAGCATTCCCCAGATAACCTAGCGCGAGCGCGCCAAGAAATATGCCACTGCCCCAGACCAGGTTCTCGACAGCCGCCTCCCGAACCCCTTCATCCATCATGAACAAGGGCGCGGCTGCCGCAGCATAGGTAATCGTCGCAGTCACAAAAAGTAACGCGAAAGGTACGGACAAGAAAAAATTCAGCCCATACGTGAGACCTTTAGCGCGCAATACGTAAACCAACCCTCCAGCAATGAGTAGAAAAATGGCCAGCCCTGCCAACCACGCGACTAGTGGGAGTTCTTCCATCGCCATCAAAATCAACCCTTGCGTTGTACTGCCCGGAGGTCAGCGGCATCAGCCGCTGACCAAGTCCCCATCAAGATCCTGTTCCTCCAGGCTGGATCGATAGTACTCCAAGCGCTCCTCCGCGTACTCTCGGACTGCATCCGCGGCATCGCCTTCTTCCGCATCCTCGCGGAGCCGATCAAAGAGACGGGCACTCAATCGCAGCCGCGTCACATCTCCACCCACCTGGTTAAGCTCGTCAGCCTGTTCGAGGTTCTCAATTAACTCTGAGGCACTGACAGTCTCCTCATCACCTCCGGAACCGGGCCAAGGCATCCAACTACCACCCGCCACGACATCGAGCGCCTCAATCGTCGCGGTGACGAGCTCTGGATGAGGCAGGCTCTCATGCGGTTCGCTATCCCCGCGCCGTTCGATTGCGCTCGCCGCATCAAGCGACGCGGTCAGCTCGTTCTCAAGGAAGCCAAGGATCACCATCAGGTGATCGGAGTCTTCCCGCAGCTGGAGCCATTGATCACCGACAGCCTCTTCCTCCGGAGCATGGGCATCAAGCAAATCTCGAGCATCCTCCAAAGTCGAAAAGGCATCCCCGTACTCTTGGGCACCGACGTGCTCAAAGCTGGCCTGCAGGAGGAACTCCGTCGCTTCCTCATAGCGTTCATTATCCTCCGCGAAATCGGCCAGCTCGACGAGGGCTCCGGTATCACCGGGCGTTGTATCTTGACGAATGCGTATTTGTAAGTACTCGCCTTCAGCTTCTTCCCGAACTGCTTCGTCCTCAGAGTGGCTAATAGCCTGCTGCACGTAGTGCCGAGCGAGATAGAGTTCCCGATCGTCGGTCGCTTGCTCAGCGAGAAGACGCGATAAGAGCAGCAAGCCCGGGGCATGCTCCGGGTTTTGGTGAACGAAGTATCGCAACTCATCCACCGCTCCTTCCGGATTCCTCTCGGCAAGGCTCTCAAAGTACGAAAAGTTTTCGGCTGAATAGTCAACGTCGCCGCATGCCACGGCAAAAAAACACGCAACCGCCACAATACTCACCGCCTTAACAGGGGAGATTTGAACCATATTTTTATCCTTTCCGTGGTTACCAAAACTAGACGTGGAGACGTTCACGCCTGTTCCCCCTTGCGTTTCGGACGCAACCAGTCCAGCGTCTTGCGGCCTGC
The DNA here is from genome assembly GCF_022228055.1 of Halorhodospira sp. 9621. Classification (NCBI taxonomy): domain Bacteria; kingdom Pseudomonadati; phylum Pseudomonadota; class Gammaproteobacteria; order Chromatiales; family Ectothiorhodospiraceae; genus Halorhodospira; species Halorhodospira sp. 9621. Next base: position 2,794 of record NZ_JAJNRD010000056.1, on the reverse strand, counting down.
ATCCTCTGTTTTCTGAACAGGGGTTGTGTAGTTCAACGATTTCATCGTCTGACTAATTAACAGCCAGCTCAGCCCTACGGCGGCGAGTGGAGCGATGACGAACATTAACAAATAACTAATCACGATATTCAGAAACGCGTCCCAAGTTCCCTGTATACCGTCAGTGAAGGTAGAAACGACTTGGTCGCGCCCCGACGACGAGCTCAGATCCCGCAACGACAGGTCCGAAGCACGCTCGGAGAGTATCGCAAAGTTCTCGGTATTCTGGATCTCGGAATCGATGCGTTGCGTCTCGTAGGCAGACCCTACTGTCATCAGTATTGCCGGGAAAACAAAATAAATCACGATGCCCAGAACCATCAGGAAACGCCCAAGCCGGCCAAACAGCGAGTTGATCGAGGGCTGAAAGGCGAGCATGAAGGCTCCGAGGCCCGTTAAAAGCGGCAGGGCTGAAAGCTGGATGACCTCAAGCAGACTGATCTGCACCGCGATCAGTCCCATACTCAGAAGGAAGAAACGGAAGGCAAAAGCAACAAGCTCGTAAGGGCCATGAGCGACTAACGCCCCAAGATTTCCGGAGACAATCCCGACGCTACCCTCGACGGACTGAATCATTTCAAGTCCACTTTTCACGCCAACGAGCACAAAGGTGTTGACCGTCGCCGAGGTCATTGAGTCGTCAAGCAGCGCCCTTGCGGACTCAAAAACCATACCCCAACCGAGCCGCTCGACAAAAACACTTAGAAGGCCGCTTACAGCCAGCAGGCCAAGAACCAGAAATGCGACACGCGGCGCACCGGAGATGGCACCTCGCACCGCGAAGTAACGGGCCCAAACCCCGGTACTAGACGTTTCTTCCTTGGGTTGCTCTAAAGCTGTGGGATGGGGCGTCTCGCTCTCTTGACGCCGCTCGTTTCCTTGGTCTGTACTTGGATCATCATCCTTGGTCATAATTGGTTCTCCCGTCTTTTGCGATCCTAGCGAGTCGCCAGCACGCCGGCCGCGCTGGGCAGCGAGGCCTCCACCTGGCAGAGCGCCTCCAACGCGCAGGACACGCAGAGAACCGGCCATGGGCGTGTTCCATGCGAGCCCCCTGGCGACTCGTCCTTGTCAACAATCCGCAGACGACGGCTCATGGGCAGAACCGTCTGCCCAGCCACCCGACTTCTGCGGGCCTACTCCATAGGGCACCTTGGGGGGATGATGGAGCCCAGCAACCTTATAGCAAACGAGGCTTTGCGAAAGCTACCCGGTGCCCGCCAACGATGACACCAATAAGACGCGACAAACGACGTCGCGCCCGCTCCGGTTGAGAGCCATCGATATCGGCCCAGGTGACACGGCTTCGGCTACGGCTGCATAACATGCTGCTCGGGGAACTGGAGCAGCGCTGGATAGAGCACCACCTGATGGTTCTATATCGGGGAACCGGGAACCGGTTTCTAGCCAGTTCACGAGCCCGGCGCGCTCAAGGTCCTTATCGGTTAGATCTGAAGCCGGGAGCGCGGGGGCTTTGCCCCAATCTACGTCAGGAGTCCTTCCCGGAGCATAACCAAGAGAACACGGGGCGACGACACCTCGTGTCGCGAGTCCTGATTGCCGCTGCGAATCGGACTCGGCCTCACTCATAGGCATGCGCCGCTGCCCTTAGCTCCGCGGCAATATCCTCACGCAGCGCGTGCGGCTCAAGAACCTGCACGGCCTGACCAAAGCCCAACAGCCACCAGCGCAGCTGTGCGGTCAGCGGAACGGAGGCCCGCAGGGTGTACCAGCCGTCGTCGCAGGCCTCGATTACCTGGTCCGCGGCAAGGGGGGCCTCGCCCAGGTGCTCGGCGACACCGGCGCTGATCCGTAGCAGCAGATCGATGGGCTCACTTTGCTCGGGGAGATCGAAAGCGCGCTTGTCCTCGATGTAGGCATCCACATCGAACCCCTCGGGGGCTGCGACCGGGTCTTCGAGCAATTCCGCCGCCTCGACGCGGTGCAGGGCGAGCTGACGGACATCCGTGTAATCGCGGAGTGTCGCAGCCAGGTAGGTGACCGGGTCACGCACCACCAGCGCAAGCGGGTGCACCCGGTAGCTCTTCAATTCATTGCCGCGGCTGCGTGCTCGGTAATGGACATAGAGCTGGCGCCCTTCGAGCAGCCCCTGGCAGACCCGGTCGTACACCTCCGGCTCGATGGGCGGCGCAAGCAGCGGCTGCGAGCGGCTGATCACCCGCACTCGGTCCGGCCAGTTCGCCAACTGCGAGCCACCATGGGCCAGCACGCGCTTGGCGGCCTCGAAGTGTGGCTGCAGTGCCCGCAGGGCTTCGGGAGCGAGCAGCCCACCTAGGTGCAGCTCGGCCAGACGAAAGGCCAGTGCGGCTGCCGGTGATAGGCCGGGGACGTCGAGTACCGGTGCATCGGCCCGCCACGACCAGCGCTGCTCGTTGCCCTGACGCTCACAAAGCAAGGGGAACTCCAGCGAGAGGGTGTTGAGATCCCGCTGCACGGTACGCAGGCGGATGTCGTAGCCTTCACTCGATAGCCGCTCGTGCAACCCAGGGGCACTGACCCCTCGCGGGTAGCGGGGAATGGCCTGGAGCATCGTCCACTGGCGCAGGAGGGTGTCGGTCATCGCTCGGTCCCTGGGCGATTGGGGCGGATTCCAGCGAGCATCATGCGGGATCGGGTGGGGCTTGGCCAAGCCCATGGTCATTGGCGTGAGCGCTCCGACAGACGACACAGCGTGTCGCAGGACTGGAGCACAGTGGGGATTCGGCCGCTACACGGACCAAGGCACACCGACGAG
>NZ_JAJNRD010000055.1:0-6039 GCF_022228055.1 Halorhodospira sp. 9621 | reverse complement strand
CAAGAGCCGCGTAGGTGGAGGTGCCAACTACCTTGACAGCCGTCGGACAAAATCTGCAAAAACAAAGCAGATGCATGGGACTGGCCATGGCACTTTACGCAAGCCAAAGAAAATCAACTCTCTGTGATTCCTTCAACAAATCTTGTCTCAAATATCGGATTCGGGCCCAGCGCGACCCACACAACTAACAAAAAACCACACAAAGCCGTTTCGAGATCTCTCTTCCTTTGAAACACCCAAAAACCTTAGCCCCAAGCTATGAGTGGGACAAAGATTTAATAAAACAACGTGAACCTAATGTATTATCTTCTAAAAAATTACACCGAGGACCGTGAAGCGTTTTATCAAAAGCTTCAATAGCGTACACCATATGCCATAAGGCACCAAAACTGAAGCTATTACGTACTATATCGGCCTGAAAAAAATGACGAACACTCGGAGCAGCCACTCTAAAGAAATAAAAAACGGCAAATATCCAGAAAGAGCCGTCCACATGCGTGGCTGCATAGCCCACAAGATTGTAAACAAAAAAAAAGACGCATCTCTAAATGAACGGAGAAACAGCCTAAAAAATGAACACTCTCTTCTTGTGCGCGCAGAGAAAAGTGGTGTCACGCCGCGGCCTCTGCGCTTCCGCGAAAACAGGAGGCACGCGATACTTTCAACCGAGCGTATTGAAGGGAAACATTACAGAGACATAAGCAGTTTGCGCAAATACTCTGGAATCGCCTTTTTTGAGTTAGGTGTGTCGGTTGCAAAGCTCAGCCTTACTGGAATTGTACATAATGATCTCAAATCCGAAAACATCATTTTCCTCCCTGTTCGGGGTTGCAAGATCATAGACCTTGACCAAGCACAGGAGGCCCCCCCTGGAAAAGCTCTACTGATGAATTTTTTTTACTTCCGACGGCGCGCAAGACCACCAAGAAACAGTTTTGTTTTCTTTGTTTACCAAGCACTAAAGCGGAACACATAAGAGCATGAAAAAAGCGCTTATTTCTGGGGCAACCGGACAAGATGGCAGCTACCTCGCTGAATTCCTGCTGTCCAAAGGCAACACATAGAGCTTTCCTGACAGGCCGTCAGAAGGGACGTACATGCATAAAACAGCTCTCATCACCGGCATCACGGGCCAAGACGGCAGCTACCTCGCCGAGTTCCTGCTGTCCAAAGGCTACGAGGTCCACGGGATCAAGCGCCGGGCGTCGTCGTTCAACACCGAGCGCGTGGACCACATCTACCAGGATCCGCACGAGACGGATCAACGCTTCATCCTGCATTACGGGGATTTAACCGACACCTCGAACCTGACGCGGATCCTGCAGGAGGTGCAGCCGGACGAGGTCTATAACCTCGCGGCGCAGAGCCATGTGGCGGTCAGCTTTGAGGCGCCGGAATACACGGCGGATGTCGACGCCTTGGGCACCCTGCGGCTGCTGGAGGCGATCCGCCTGCTCGGGTTTGAGCAGCGGACCCGCTTCTACCAGGCCTCGACCTCGGAACTCTACGGCCTGGTGCAGGAGACGCCGCAGAACGAGGCCACGCCGTTCTACCCGCGCAGCCCGTACGCCGCCGCGAAGCTCTACGCCTACTGGATCGTGGTCAACTACCGCGAGGCGTACGGCCTTTACGCCTGCAACGGCATCCTCTTCAACCACGAGTCGCCACGCCGGGGCGAGACGTTCGTCACGCGCAAGATCACCCGCGGCCTGGCCCATATCGCCCAGGGGCTCGATGAGCGCCTCTACCTGGGCAACCTGGACGCCCTGCGCGACTGGGGCCACGCGCGGGACTATGTGCGTATGCAGTGGCTGATGCTCCAGCAGGAGCAGCCCGATGACTTCGTCATCGCCACCGGGCAGCAGTGCTCAGTCCGCGAGTTCGTCCGCCTGAGCGCCCGGGAGCTGGGCATCGAGCTAGCGTTCCACGGCGAGGGTGCCGAGGAGTACGCCGTTGTAACCGCTGTCCATGGCGACGACGCCCCGAAGGTCGCGGTGGGCGATGTCATCGTCGAGGTCGATCCGCGCTACTTCCGCCCCACCGAGGTCGAGACCCTGCTCGGTGATCCCAGCAAGGCTCGCCGGGAGCTTGGCTGGGAGCCGGAGATCAGCCTCGAGACGATGATCCAGGAGATGGTCGACGAGGACCTGGACCAGGCCAAGCGCCACGCCCTGCTCAAGGGCCACGGCTACGACGTCCGCATCAGCCGGGAGTGATCCGATGAGCGAACGCCCGCAACGCATCTTCGTCGCCGGGCACAAGGGGATGGTGGGCGCTGCCCTCGCCCGCCGGCTGCAGGCCCAGGACGGCTACGAGGTCATCACCCGCGATCGCGCCGCCCTCGATCTGCGCGATCAGGCGCAGGTTGAGGCCTTCCTGCGCCAGGCGCAGATCGACGCTGTCTACCTGGCCGCCGCCCGGGTCGGCGGCATCCACGCCAACAACGCCTACCCCGCCGACTTCATCTACGACAACCTGGCCATTGCCACCAGCGTGATCCACGCCGCGCATCAGGCCGACGTCCAGCACCTGCTCTTCCTCGGCTCGTCGTGCATCTACCCGCGCGAGGCCGAGCAGCCGATGGCCGAGGAAGCGCTACTCACCGGGCCGCTGGAGCCGACCAACGAGCCGTACGCGGTGGCGAAGATCGCCGGGATCAAGCTCTGTGAGAGCTACAACCGCCAGCACGAGCGCGACTACCGCAGCGTCATGCCGACGAACCTCTACGGCCCCGGCGACAACTTCCATCCGGAGAACAGCCACGTCATCCCGGCCCTGCTTCGCCGCTTCCACGAGGCGAAGGAAGCGGGCGCGCCGGAGGTCACCATCTGGGGCAGCGGCTCGCCGCGCCGCGAGTTCCTGCACGTCAACGACCTCGCCGCCGCCTGCCAACACGTCATGGGGCTGCCGCGCGCCGAGTACGAGGCGCACACCGAGCCGCAGCGCAGCCACCTCAACGTCGGCACTGGGGTAGATCTCACCATTCGGGAGCTGGCCGAGACGATTCAGACGGTGGTCGGCTATGAGGGGCGGTTGTGCTTCGACACCAGTAAGCCGGACGGGGCGCCGCGCAAGCTCCTCGACGTCTCGCGGCTCCAGAGGCTCGGCTGGCAGGCGGAGATCCCCCTGCGCGAGGGGCTGGAGCAGACCTACAACTGGTACCGCCAGCACCGCGACGAGGCGCGCGGCTGAGCCGTGTGGCTACCCGCCGAGACGTTCCAGCAGGTGATCGCGGCTGCGCCGCTGGTCTCCATCGACCTGCTGATCCACGACGGCGCGGGTCGTTACCTGCTCGGGGAGCGTACCAACCCGCCGGCGCAGGGTTGGTGGTTCGTGCCCGGCGGACGGGTGCGCAAAGGCGAATCGCTGGACGAGGCGTTCCGCCGCGTGACGCAAGCCGAGCTCGGCCAGACGCTCGAGCGGGCGGACGCGGAGTTCCTTGGCGTCTACGAGCACTTCTACAGCGACTCGGCGCTGGATGAGCAGACGCCGACCCATTACGTGGTGCTGGCCTACCGCAGCGCGATGACGGACCTGCCGCAGGCGGCACCACCCGATGATCAGCACCGACAGGTGGGTTGGTGGCCGGCAGAGCGCATTCGCTTGGCCACCGACGTGCACCCCTACACCCAAGCCTATTTCCTGTGAGAACGATGTCGTCTTCCGATTGCCTAACCCTGCAGCCGGTGATCATGGCCGGCGGCTCCGGCACACGCCTGTGGCCGGCCTCCCGAGAGCTCTACCCGAAGCAGTTCCTGCCGCTGCTCGGCGAGGAGAGCATGCTGCAGCAGACGGTGCGGCGCCTGGAGGGGCTGCCCCACGCCACGCCGCTGTTCGTCTGCAACGAGGAGCACCGCTTCCTTGCCGCTGAGCAACTGCGCCAATGCGGGCTTGAGAGTGCCCCGCTGCTTCTCGAGCCCGAGGGGCGCAACACGGCGCCGGCCATCGCCCTCGCCGCGCTGCACTCGACCCGCAACGGCGATGACCCGTTACTGCTCGTCCTCGCCGCCGACCACGCCATGGATGACACAACCGCCTTCCAGGAAGCCGTGGACAAAGCAGCCGCGCTGGGTGCTGCGGGACAGCTGGTCACCTTCGGCGTCGTGCCAACGAGTGCCGAAACCGGCTACGGCTACATCGAGCAAGGTGCACCGTTGCCGACAGGCGGGTATGCGGTGCAGCGCTTTGTCGAGAAGCCGGACGCCACCACCGCCCAGCGTTACCTCGAAGACGGCGGTTTTCTCTGGAACAGCGGGATGTTCCTGTTCCGCGCCTCGACCTACATCGCGGAGTTGGAGCGGTTTGAGCCTGACGTACTAAACGCCTGCCGTCAGGCCCTGCCGGAGACATCGGCCGACGAATCGACGGACACCCTCTACCCCTTCCTGCGTGTCGACGCCGACGCATTCCGTCAAAGCCCAGATATCTCCGTCGACTACGCCCTGATGGAGCGCACCAAACATGCTGCGGTGGTGCCACTGGACGCCGGCTGGAGCGACGTCGGCTCCTGGTCAGCGCTCTGGGCGATCAGCGAGCAAAACCACGACGGCAACGTCACCCGGGGCGATGTCCTTACCGAAGGCGTTCAGAACAGCTTCATGGAGGCTGAGGACACCCTGCTCACCTGCTTAGGTGTAGAGAATCTGGTAGTAGTGGCCACCAAAGATGCCGTACTCGTAGCCGACCGCCACCGGGTGCAGGATGTTCGCAGCTTCGTACAAGAACTAAAACGCCAGGGGCGCAGCGAAAACGCCAACCACCGCGTCGTTTACCGCCCGTGGGGCTGTTACGAGTGCATCGACAACGGCCATCGCTACCAGGTCAAGCGCATCACCGTAAACCCCGGGGCGCGGCTCTCGCGGCAGCTCCACCACCATCGGGCTGAGCACTGGGTCGTGGTGCGGGGTACAGCTCAAGTTGAAAACGGCGAGCGCGAGTACTTGGTAACCGAGAATGAGTCGACTTTCATCCCAGTCGGGCAGGTTCATAGCCTTGAGAATCCCGGTGCCATTCCGCTGGAGCTTATAGAGGTGCAGTCGGGCAGTTATTTGGGGGAGGATGATATAGTGCGGCTGCACGATCCTTACAAACGGTAACTAACCAGAACTTCAAAAGAGCTCCAACTGCAGTATGATTATTCAGACTCTTGCTACTTGCCATAACCGAAAAGAAAAAACCCTCGCTTCGCTCGGCGACCTGCATCAGCAAGAAATCCCGGACAACGTCACCTTGCGGCATACCATTGTTGATGATGGATCGACTGATGGAACTTCCGAGGCGGTCAGCCATCACTTCCCTGACGTGGAGATCATCCAAGGTGAAGGGAACCTTTTCTGGGCAGGTGGTATGCGTTACGGCTGGGACCAGTCCGTCAAACACCGGCACTTTGACTACCTGTTCGTCTATAACGATGATGTGCGTTTGAATGCCAACGCCCTAAATCACCTCATCTCCACCTCAAGCGATTACCTGTCGGCTCATGGAACCCCGGCTCACGCAGTAACGGGCGCATTTACCGACAGCACAGGCGAGGCGACCACTTATAGCGGTGCCGTTAAAACCACATCCTGGCATCCTTTTCGCGTGCAACGGACTGAGCCGCCCGACACAGGATACAAGCTTGTCGACACAATGAATATGAACGGCGCGCTGCTTTCCAGCTCTGCCTTATTAACGGTCGGCTTTTTAAGCGACTTCTTCATTCATGGTGGAGCAGACTTTGAGTATGGCCTCAAGCTGAACAAAGCAGGCGGGAAAGTGCTCCTTGCATCGGGCCACATCGGCTCTTGCGATCGAAACAACACTAAAGGCACCGAGCTAGAGCCCGGAATCTCATTAGCGGAAAGCTATAGGCGGCTACTAAGCGCGAAGGGTCAGCCACCAATTCAGCGCCTCCACTACTGTAGAAAATATGCACCATGGTTTTGGCCTATTATTTGGGCGTCACCTTACGTCCAGTTACCTATTAGGCATAACCTGAACAAAATACGCCCTCGACGTATCAAGTGATGTTGGAGCTAGTTGGTCGGTCCTGAAAAA
>NZ_JAJNRD010000054.1:0-8126 GCF_022228055.1 Halorhodospira sp. 9621 | reverse complement strand
TTATCAAGGGCGCAATCGAGCAAGGCCTCCCGGAGTGGCGCGTCGAGGTGATCCGGCAGGTTCCCCATAGACCGTGCTGAAAAGTCGGGGAGAACTCCAGTAGGCACCCGCCTGGCGGCGGCTAGGGCGTTGATTTTCCGGGTTCAGGATTGTTTCGGGCACACCTACATCCCCTTCTTTAGCACCCTGATACTACCTTTGATAAGTAGGCGTGCTTGACTAGGAGTGTCCCCCTGCCCGGGCCATACTGTTTGAGCTTAACGGGGGCGCCGGTGCAGACTGTTGGTGGTGTTGGTGTTGCTCCGTGAAGGGTTAGAGAGCAAGCGTGATCATGGTGCATGCTTGGCCGTTGGGCATGGCCGCTCGCTTGTTTCATGACGAGGCGGGAGGCCGGCCGAGGCGGCCTACGCCGCCGCCTCGTGCACCGTCTAGCACGGCGCTCACCGGAGCGAAGGATCGGCGCGTCATGCGATCTTTAGTGAGGCAGGCTTTGTGGAGGTAAAAGTTGCCGGCAAGGCCCTGCTGGTCCAGCAAAATAACTCTCTGCCGCAGGACCCGGGGCAACGCCACCAGAAGGATTCGCCAGTGAACAAGGTCTCAACGGGTCGCTTTGCAGTTTTGCCGCAGCGAGTAGAAGCTGCCTGCTGTCCTCACGGGCTCCAAAGAAAATCTGCGCTTGAGGTAGCCAGAAACCCGGAATGGGGTTCAACACGGATAGCCGTTCGAAAAAGGGAGGGCGCGCTGGCCAGAGGTGACCTCTCCCCGCGCCCTGTGGGAGAGGAGTCCAGCCGAACGAGGCACACCATTACGTTTCAGCCGCGTATATTTGGGCCCCGGTGCGGATTTTTTATCGCATGCTGCAAGTTAATACGCCTGATCGCCTAGGATATCCCTCGTGCGCACACGAGTAATGAAAAAGTTCTGTCGGCCGACGCCTTCACTGCGCATCCGTTTACCGCGCTCCCTTCTTTTTAATCCCCCCCCCTGTGAAACCAAAATGGTAAGTTTATGCAGGTTCGAATAGAAGCGGATGAATATCAAAACTTGCTTCAATTTAAAAAAAATGCGTTCCTATTCCGCTAGCGCCAGAGGGGGCATGCCATCTCATCTTGTAAAAAGCGCTGTAATGAAATCTTTATCCCAAGGCAAAACAGACTACAAGACCCTGGGAGAACGTTTAGCCAATTAAGGGTCCCGTCCGTTTTCTATCAGCAGCTTAAACCGCGCGCAGCGAGTTACGAGCGCCCCCTGGTCCGCTACATTCGCGTTCCTGCGTTGCCTCTGCCCTGTTGTCTTCTGATTTAAACTGGAAATCATCACTATGCAAAAGCTCACCATCAGAAAGCTTAGCGAAACTGGGCTCCACGAGTCTGAGGTTGCAGCACTACAGACTCTCTCTGAAAGCCTGCCTCCCCGTTGGTTAGCATACTCTAATCTCGAATTTAGACACGCCGAATACGGGAATCGAGAAATTGATCTAGTTTTGGTAACACCAGATGTGATTATACTCGTCGAGCTGAAAAATTATAACGGCTATCTGCGCTCAGACGGGGATAAATGGATCCTAAACGATAAAGATATGGGCGAATCCCCTGTCGCAAAAACAGACCGAAAATGCAAACTATTAAAAAATATAATTCGTGAAAAAGAATCGCATACGATAGGGAACGCTTATGTAGCACCTATAGTTGTTCTTTGCGGCAACGCAGACGCAAGAAAGCTTTCGGAGCGCGACAAAGGGTTTACAGTTACGTTGTCCGAATTCTGTAAAATAGGGGAGACCAGCCAGTTTAACAAGGTGTTCCCCGCGGTTCGTCCTAGAAAGAACTCTCTCCTGAACGAAAAAGAAGCTTTTAACCGGCTCTTCTCAGTCAAAAACTTCGATGCTAGAAAGATGCGTTATCTCGATTTCGTGCCCGAAGGTGACGCAATCTTCAAGCATGCCAAAGATATTTACAACGAGTTTATTGCGAGACGGGAGACTTCAAAGCGCTCTCGCGCCCTTTTAAGGGTTTGGAACCTTCAGTCGCTTCCGGAGACCTACTCCAGTCGAAAAACGTGGGAAGAAATTATTTCCCGTGAAAAGGAAGTCATTGATTACGCAAAGCACGCTGCACCAAAAGAAATCTCTAGCGTACTACTTACCCCCATAGGTGAGATGCCGCGCGACCAGTTTTCAAGTAACTTTTTCGAGCTGTACGAGCTTCCGCCAGGATCCGATCTGCTCGAGTCTTACGTGCAAAGGTCTAAGCATCGGTTAACACTTAGAGAAAGAATAACGCTGGCAAATCATCTTTTGACAGTGTGCGCCGGATTTCACGACCATAACATCGCTCACAGAGATCTCGCTGAATCGAGCGTTTGGACAGGCGATGATTTCGAAATTAGTTTATCGCGTTGGATGGCCGCCATTTACCCGGAAGGTAGTACTGTCGGCAAAGTTCGCGATGTCCTGCATTCCGGCCGCGTTGTAACCCCAGAAGATAAATTCGATGAGCACTCGGACCCTTACCGTAGAGACGTTTATCTACTCGGGGCCCTTGTGTATTTTATTATAGTTGGCGACCATTTGCCAGTTGAGGACGGGGTTGGAAACTTCAAGAATCTTCCGGGCGACTTAGCTACCGGCGATGTCGATAAAGATGATTTGACACGTGTTCTCGGGAAGGCGCTTACTTGGGATCACCAAGACCGGTATGAAACGGCATCTGATTTTAAACAAGATTTTGTTGCGGCAACCAAAAGTCATAATAAGCCAAGTGATCTTTTTATCGAGGAGCTTTCTTCATATAAAAAGAATATTATACCTTACAGCACATACCCGCTTGCAGAAAACATTAGCCATAGCCACACGCATATCTATTTAAGCTCTCTCGGTGGCGAGCGGTATGTCGTTAAAGTATGGCCAAACGTACGTGTCAGTGCCGAAGATTCCGGAAATAATTCTCGTCTCCTAGGATTTTTGAATGCAGCGGCACACCTGAGAGACTCCCGCCCTAGCGCCGCCCAGTCTGTAGTCGATTTCGGGATTTCAGATTTTGGGCCCTTTCTGGTTGTCAAAGAGTGCTCTGGTCACTCACTGCGAAACCTTCTAGATCAAGAGCAGTTGAGCCTTGAAGATCGTTTAAAAACAGCGCTTGCCTGCATCGAGTGTATTGATACTTTGCATGCCCTAGACATTTCGCATGGAGATGTCAAACCAGAAAATCTTTTCATATTCACCGACCAAGCTACGGACACGAAACGTGTATGTGCGATTGACGTCCCGGACATGAGCGCGGGGGCAGAGGAGTGCGGAACGCCGAGGTACAGGGACGAACGGATTGAGCAGCGGAATGATCAAGCCCAGGATCGGTTTGGCATATTAGCTGTAGTTAGTGAGGTCCTTGGTGGCGCCGTATGGGAAAAAGCCCAGGACAAGTTAGTTTCATTCGAAAGCGTAGAGTTAGAACATGTAGAGTATGAAATAAATGAATTGTACGGCCGGTGTCAGCCGATTAAATCTGTGGAGGCAGTGAAAAGTAGTCTACAGCAAGCATTAGAGCGCCTCCACAAGTGCGATTTGATTCGACTAGAAGTGCCGTGGAAACACGTGACCGCGAGGACCCCTTTTTATCCTGATGATGAATACTATGATGTTCATGTGCGCCCATTGTCTGACGCTCTTTATAAAAGGCTCAACCTGGATGCAGAGAAAGGTTTACTTTATCAGGTAGTTATTGTAGGGGTTAGCCAGGCGTTTCGATTGGTTTGGAACCAAGCGGAGTCATGTATACATACCGCAGATTTAGTTGCACCAAATTTTGGTGAATACAACAGCAAAAATGCGCTCGGGTGGTTGCGAGCCTTTATAGTATTTGTTCCAGATAGCGCGACAAAACTGCGAGTTGTGGAGGAAACGCTTGGCTGGCAGTTGAGCGATATTGTTTCAGAGTTTGAGGCAAGGGAAACAAAGCCGGAACCCAATAAAGACTCTGGTGCTGATAACGCATACGATACAACCGAAGCCGATGAAGACGTAAAAAGCGATGAATATAAAACAGTCAGTGTACAGGAAATCTGGCGGGCATTGATTAATGCCGAGGTGAGTGTACTACCAGAAATCACTGTATCCGAGGAACCGCAGCGCATAGGCCGACGCGGTAAGGAGTTCATATTTACTTACGAAAGCGTTGACAATCAACCGATTGAGTTTGATTCAAATGAGCGAACCATTGTTGAAAAAAAGGTCTCAACCGATAAATACCAGACGGTTGGAAAAATAAAGCCCGAATCCACTAGCAATGAAATTTTGGGTGTGGAGTTCTGGAAGCCCATAAAGGCTGGCGATCGTCTGAGGCTAAACGGAGTTTTGGCCAAAGCGTCGTATGATAAAAGACGGAAAGCGGTAGAAAGGCTTTTGGAGCATAAAGCCACATATCCCGATATTGTTGATTGGATGGCGGGCCGGCGCGAGGCGCCAGGAGTGTTTCAGGAATCCTCCAAAGAAACACTAGATCAGCTAAAAGAGCGTTTCGATTTAAATGGCAGTCAGCGAAAAGCATTGGAGAAGGTCCTAAACTTCGGACCCCTAGGTCTTGTGCAAGGGCCGCCGGGTACGGGGAAGACACTATTTATTGCTGTGTTGGTATATCAGCTTCTTCGGGGTGGCCAGAGTAACGTCTTGTTGACTAGTCAGTCACACGAGGCAGTAAATAACTGCGTGGAGAAACTGATTAGCGTTTTTGGGGGGGAGCTTGAGGGTCTGGATTTGGTCCGGGTGGGCCCAATAGGGATGTGCTCTGAGGTATCAGCAAAATTTCATATTGATAATATTCAAGCGCGATACCAAAAAGAATTTCGGAATGATATGCGCGCTCGGTTGGAGGAGGTCGGCAGCGCGATTGGCCTCCCGGATCAGTTTGTGAGTCAGTTAATACGGCTTCGGCTCGCTACGAAGCTGCTGGTAGATCAATATTTGGCACTGTCAGACGATGAACCGCTCGAAGACAGAGCGACGCGTGATGTGAATCGAGCACGACACGGTATCATTACGAGCATGCGGAGCCGCGTACGAAAAATATCGAAGCGGTTTGAGGAGTATTTACAGGATTCTGATATACCAGAAGCCGTAGAGCTCATGAAGCATGATTTAGTGAATCGTCATAATATAACTAACGAGGATTCGGTCCGTCGACTAGAACAGCTGATTCAGATCGGTTTCGAATGGGTGGACGCGCTTGCGAGTTCGCACGGTAATTTCGCAGAGTTTTTGACACGAACTAAGAGAGTGGTTACTGGCACCTGCGTAGGGATTGGACGTAATAATTTAAATATATCGAGTGAGCAGTTTGATTGGGTGGTTATTGACGAGGCGGCTAGGTGTAGCTCCGGTGAACTAGCGGTTCCAAGCCAAACTGGACGACGGGTCGTGCTGGTTGGTGACCACCAGCAGCTACCGCCGATGTATACGGAGCCTGTAATCGGGAAGGCATGTGAGGATCTGGGGGGCACGGTAGAAGAAAATGACATCGTTGAAAGTGACTTTAGTAGAGCGATTCGTAGCGTCTACGGTAAGGAGTTCGGGCAGCTGCTGAAGGAGCAATATCGTATGGCTGAGCCGATAGGCGCTATGGTGTCTGATGTTTTTTATGCGTCGGCAGGGGGTCTGCAAACGAGAAAGAGTGATTTCATTCTGTGCGGCGCCAAAGAAGAAGAACCCATTCGGCAAGACGTGTTATGGCTAGATACGCGTAAATGTGGAGAGTCAGCTGTGGAGGTAAAGGAGGAAGATACAGAAGGTCGGGAGCTGACAAGTTTCGTGAATAAGGCCGAAATAAGGGCAATTCTAGAAGTCCTTAGGAAGTTGTCTGAAAATGAGGAGTTGGTTCACCGGTTGTTCGAGGTGTTAGCGGGGGGGCAAAAACCAATCGGAGTTATTTGCGCTTATGCGGGCCAGAAACGGGAGCTTCTTAAGCAGCTGAGGCAGCGAGCATTCGAGGAGAAGTTCCAGGAGCTAATTAAGATTGATACGATCGATAGTTATCAGGGCAAAGAGAATTTGGTCGTTATCTTAAGTCTCGTAAGAAATAACGCTATGCAAAAGGTTGGATTTTTGCAGCGGTCGGAACGTGTTAATGTGGCAATTTCGCGAGCAATGGAGAAGTTGATTGTCGTCGGGTCGTCAACTACGTGGGGGTCGTCGAAGACACCGCCCGGAGACGTCTATCGGTATATCAGGGAAAAGAAGGGCGGCGATACCCGGTATGAAGTTCGCGATTTCGAAAATTAAAAAGGAAGGACAATGAGAATGATCGAAGTTTTGAGTCAAACCTTCAATGTTCCCTGTCGTCGGTTTTCTGTGAGGCTCACAGTTGCAAAGAATGAGCGGTTGCCGTTAGTTAAAGAGTTTACGATGCGACTTTTGTATGTATTGAGGTCGTCGTCCTCTAGAGGGCTACAAAGCTTCTTTGGTTTTAGTGACCGGGAAATGTCAATATTGATGAGAGACTTGGATCAGGCGGGGTTGATCGAATTCGAAGGTGAGAATGTGCGGTTGACTGAAGATGCGGCGCGGAGGTTTGAGGAGGGCGGCGGTGAAGTTCCGCACCTCCAAGACGTAGAAGACTGGAAGGAGAGGTTTGCGGTGGACTTCATTAGTTTTAGCCTGATTCCCTATCAAGTGCGAACAGATAACATTCGTTTGTTTCATGAAATAAAGGCGGTGGATGACGAAAAGAAATCGAAAGCAAGGGAAATAGCTCGGGAGGTGTTTGTGAGCTCTTTTTACGAGTTTGTTGATAAATATAAGACAAATATTAGCGAAGACGAGCGAGATAATCTCTCGATTTATGGGGTCTCCGCAGTAGATGCGGAGAATTCATTTTCGTTTCCTCTTACAGTGGATCTTGTGGTCGATCCTACGGCGCCGGCCAAAGCTCATCATCGGTACGGAGTTTTTGATAGCGACGCAGCTCAGGAGAATCGGCGCGCTTTAATTCAGGAAGTGGCTAGGGGCATAGATAAGATAAAGAAGAAGTCGATATTGGCCACGGAGTGGCCGGAGTCTTTGGTGAAGGAAGTAGGAGATTCTGTTTTCTCAAAGCGTATAGCAGCTGGAAAAGTGGATTGCCGGGGTATTTTGGAGGATTTTTGTAATGAAACAGTTCTGCCCTACGATGACGGAAAGAGCGTTGCCATTGCGGGGCATTTCCTGAAAGGTGATAATTTGGAAGCGCTATTATATCAAATGCAATCCGCGGCACATGAAAAAAGTAGCGAACACCAGGGTGATAATAGTGGAATAACCAACAAGATAATATGGCAAAAGCCTTCTAATGAGTTTTGGGGCCGTGACGAAGAGACGTTTGCTGGGTTCACGCGTGTGAGGCGGGAGATGAGCAGTTTGGTAGGGCATAAAAGCGAAATCGTACTCGTGGGGAATAGGAATTATGAAGATGGCAAAGAACTGAAGAAAAGGCTCAGTCGCCCTCGGGGGAAATACGCGTTTGAGAGGGGGGTCGTGGTCTCCCTCAGGGAAGAGGTGGCATGTATGGAGGCGTTTGTGGTCCCTGGGATGATGGCGGGGGTGCTGGTCTACTATCTTCCGGAGAGTGAAGCCGAGGTCCCGATACCGCTTGGTTTCGTTACGAGGGACGAGGTGAAAGTAAAGAGTGTCTCGAGGTTGCTTCTTGGGCATTGGCTCGGCCAAGGCCGAAAGGTGTGGGAGGTGTGGCCGGCGTCGGAGGAGACCGAGGTTGCGCCACAAGAGGTGTTTGAAGAAATGATAAGCGTGCTACCTAGGAGTCAGTCGAGACGGCCGCGACTGACGTTGAATCGCCGGTGACTGTTTATGTGGCTTCGTCCCGGACGGCGACATTAGCAGGAGGTGATAGGGATGGAGGGTCGCTTGTGTGTCGCGCGCGCACGTGCTGTGTCGGTAACGGGCCTCCGAAGTTCGTCAGCTAATCGCGTAACTTCCCGTTTTGCTTACACCTCGTAAGCGAAAAATGCCACAACAGGCCCTCAGGCGGGCCGTTTCGGGACCTCGATGCCGACGTCTTTGAACAGCTCCAGTTGCTCCGGTGATGGCTTGGTCACGCCCTCGAAGTCGCGGCCACCGATGCGCACGGTGTGGCGCTGGATCT
>NZ_JAJNRD010000053.1:0-8200 GCF_022228055.1 Halorhodospira sp. 9621 | reverse complement strand
TTTTATCGGCCGCCTCTTTCCGCAGACAGGTTCACACCCAGGGGACGCCTTCTTCTTTCAAGATTTTATCGTTACAGGCCGCCGCTTAACGAAATGTCCTCACTTACTCACACTTCCACACAGAAAATGCCACAAAATGGCTTAAGCGCTGTATTACTGCTCGCTCTTTTCTGTTTATGGATTAACAACATACCGTTTTTAACGGGCGAGAACACAGGAAAACAGCTTGCTACGGTTGGGTTAATCGGGTGCGCACTAATAATACTGCTATTTTTCCGACCACACTTAACCCTTAAAGGTGCTATACCCTTTTTCTTCTTTGCCTACTTAGCATACACAACCGCAGTCAACTATTTCGTTGGATTATTCAACGAACCCCCTCTAGTGTTTCGGGACTTCGCGGACCCTGTAAGAATTGCTGGCTTGCTTATCTTTCTTCTTTTAGGGGCTGCCTCCTCTCTTCAAGTACAGCCCAGGCACTTGCGCATCTTTTTATACTTTTATATTGGAGTGACATTTGCGCTCCTGTTTGAGTGGATCCTTTCAACTCCCCTCGTACCCCATTTCTTCGACCTCTATATCACAAGGGGCGGACGTTTTTCTCATACCATGACCTCAGTAAATTACGTCTGGGTCACCTCTCTGCTTGCGCTGTGGGCGGCATTCCTTTTGCTGCTGAAGCGGGAAGGCCTCTTCGATCTACCGGTCATCTCCCTCACATTGGCTTTATCTATTTTGTCTCTCACCTTATCCGGAGGTCGCTCTGCAATCGTTGGTTTTGTGGCAGCATTTTTTGTATTGCTATATTTTTTTTTGCGGCACACTGAACCGCGGCGCCTGGTAGCTATATTTCTTTCTTTTGCTCTATTGATAACGTTTTCTTTTGCCGTGTTTGACCTTGCTGTCCTCGAACGAAGCATCAACCGACTGAACGAGCTGTTTAGCTTGCTTCAGGTACGAAACCCGGCCGAAGTGCCGGCTCTTGATGCTCGAATAGCACACTGGCAAACCACATGGCCTATTATCAATGATCGCTTAGTATTCGGACACGGCAGTGCCCGAGCCGGCACAGATATATTTGACAACACTTACCTAATGACCCTTTATAGATATGGTCTAATTGGGTTGGCACTAGAATGTTTAATCTTTATAAGTATGCTTGGGATAGCCATATCTCGATTCCACTCTCACCCTGGCGCCCCGCTTGCGCTCGCCTTCTTACTCGCACTGCTTTTAAACGGTATTACATCCACCCCAATGCACGAACTAAAAACGCCCTACATTTTCGCTTTTTTAGCTGGATGGCTTTGCGTCACCTCCCCCAAGTGCGTATTCCAGACCAAGGTTGCCACTGATTCCAGACGAAGCCTGCCACCCATTCCACGGGAACGCTGCCACTGATTCCACGGCAACGCTGCCACCCTGGCAGGCCGGCGGAGTCACCCCATCGACAGCGACCGGCGCGGGATAACCAAACGGTACTCTGAGCCTTTTCATCCGGAGGGGGCCAGATGCCGGCGAAGAGGTTATCCATGCGTAAAATCAAAGAAGTCCTTCGCCTGAAGTGGGAGCGAGGGCTGAGCAATCGCCAGATTGCGGCAGCCTGCGGCGTGAGCCGTCCCACCGTGAGTGAGTACCTGCGCCGTGCGACCGAGGCCGGATTGAACTGGCCCTTGCCAGAGGATCTCGACGAGGCAGGTGTGGAGCGGTTGTTGTTTCCACCGCCACCAGAGCTGCCGGCTCAGGCCCGAGGAGTCCCGGACTGGCACCAGATCCACGAGGAACTCAAGGGCAAGCACGTCACCCTGTTCCTGCTCTGGCAGGAGTACCGCCAGGGCAACCCTGAGGGGTATCAGTACAGTTGGTTCTGCGAGCACTACCGGGCCTGGCAGGGCAAGCTGGACCTGGTGATGCGTCAGGACCACCGAGGCGGCGAGTAGCTGTTCGTGGACTATGCCGGCCAGACGGTGCCGGTGATTGACCGCACCACCGGGGAGATCCACGAGGCGCAGATCTTCGTGGCGGTGCTTGGGGCCTCCAACTACACCTATGCCGAAGCCACCTGGAGCCAGACCCTGCCGGACTGGATCGGCTCGCACACCCGTGCCTTCACGTTCCTCGGCGGTGTGCCGGCGCTGGTGGTTCCGGACAACCTCAAAGCCGGTGTCAGCAAGGCCCACCGCTACGAGCCGGATCTCAACCCGACCTATCAGGACATGGCTGCCCATTACGGGGTCGCCATCGTCCCAACGCGGGCGCGGAAGCCCCGTGACAAGGCCAAGGTCGAAGGAGGTGTGCTGGTCGTCGAGCGCTGGATCCTGGCGGCGCTGCGCCACCGCCAGCACTTCTCCCTCGGGCAACTCAACGCCACCATCCGCGAGCTGCTGGCCAGGCTCAACAGCCGCCCCTTCCGCAAGCTGCCCGGGTGCCGGCGAGAGCACTTCGAGCAACTGGACAAACCGCTCCTCCAGCCCCTGCCATCAGAGCCGTATGTCTACGCAGACTGGAAAAAGGCCCGGGTGCACATCGACTACCACGTGGCCATCAACGGCCATTACTACTCGGTCCCCTACACCCTGATCAAAAAAGAGGTGGAGGTGCGGATCACCCACAACACCATCGAGTGCTTCTATCGGGGCAGCCGGGTCGCGAGCCACTGCCGCTGCGACCAGAAGGGTCGCCACACCACCGTCGCTGCGCACATGCCCGAGTCCCATCGCCAGGCGGGTGAGTGGACACCGCAGCGCCTGATCGCCTGGGCGGCCAAGACCGGGCCGGCGACCGAGAAGCTCATACGCACCGTCCTGGGTGCCCGCAAGCACCCACAACAGGCCTATCGCCCCTGTCTGGGCATCCTGAGGCTGGGGCAGAGCTATGGCGACGAACGCCTGGAAGTGGCCTGCCAACGCGCCCTGGTGTTGGGGAGCTGCCGCTACAAGAGCATCGAGTCCATCCTCAAACACCGCCTGGACCAGCAGCCGCTGGAAGAACAACAGGAGCTGGCCTTACCCGAGACCCACGACAACATCCGTGGCCCGGCCTACTACCACTGAAGGAGTCCCACATGCTCAACCATCCCACTCTCGACAAGCTCCAGACCCTCAAGCTGACCGGCATGGCCGCCGCTCTGGCGGACCAGTCGGCTACCCCCGACATCACTGATCTAAGCTTCGAGGAACGCCTCGGGCTACTGGTCGACCGGGAGATGACTGAACGGGAGAACCGGCGCATGACCAGCCGCTTGCGCCGCGCCAAGCTGCGCCACAACGCCATGCTCGAAGACCTGGACTACCGTAACCCACGCGGCCTGGACAAAGGGCTGATCCAGTCACTGGCAAGCTGCCAATGGGTCAAGGAGCACCTCAATGTACTGATCACCGGCCCCACCGGGGTGGGGAAGACCTGGCTCGCCTGCGCCCTGGCGCACAAGGCCTGCCGGGAGGGCTACACCGCGCAGTACGTGCGCCTGACCCGGCTGCTCCGGGAGCTCGTGATCGCCAAAGGCGATGGCCAGTACGCCAAGCTGCTGGGCAACCTCGCCAAAGTGGACGTGCTCATCCTCGATGACTGGGGACTGATGAAGCTCAGTGCCGAGAACCGGCGGGACTTGCTGGAGGTGCTGGAAGACCGCCACGGCCGCCGTTCCACCATCGCCACCAGTCAACTTCCCATCGAGGAATGGCACGGCGTCATCGGTGACCCCACCCTGGCAGACGCCATCCTCGACCGCCTCGTCCACAACGCCTGCAAGATCACCCTCAGGGGTGAATCCATGCGAAAACGCCACGCCACGTTGACGGGCACTGCGCCTTCGGAGTAAGAAGAGAAACCCCGCGTCGCTACGCTCCGATGGGTGGCAGCTTTGCCCCGGTCCGGGTGGCAGCCTTCACGTGGAATCGGTGGCAACCTTCAGCGGTTTACGCACCCAAGCTCCCTTGCATAAATGTAAAACCCAAAAAATAACCAATCGTTTATCGTCTACGCTTAAACGTTGTACGCCCATTATCAGTCGTATTACTACTTTTTTATCCGTCATGAGCCAACATGCCTAACGTACCTATGCGCATTGCATACATTTCTTTTGTCGATCTATCAGACCCATATGGGCCTGCCGTCAACGAAACACAATTTTTAAACGACTTGTCTGCACGTAATGATATTGAGCTCCTTGCTTGCGTTCCTAAGCCCAAACAGCACCTTAGCGAGATTTTCAACGAGATCCCGCTATCCTTTTTCACAATGAGCTCAGGACCTAGGCGTTTAATAGGATGGATTGAGAGTCGCTTTGGCGCTCTAACTCATAGAATAACCGATTTCCAACCTAGCCTGATTGTACTAAGACCGTCTCCTCTCTGCTTTAACGTTTTGCTTTTGCTCCGGAGGATCAATTGCCCATATGTGCTAAAGACGGCTGGACATGGAACCGCGTGGCCGCCAAAAAACACGCGCCCCCCCCTTTCCCAAGCTCTGCGGTCCGTAGATAAACAAATTAAACACTCTATATATCGCAACGCTTCTGTAATAGACACCGTCAGCACACCGCAACGTGACAGCATCATAGAAAACCACTCTCTTCCACCAGAGAAGGTTATTGTTCTCGACAACGGCGTCGATGTAAGTCTCTTCACACCGGAGGCTCGACGCTCCGCTCGCCATAGCCTCGGTTTGAGTGAAGAAGATCGCGTAATTGGTTATGTCGGCAACTATCCAATGAGCAGGGGCGGAAAGGAAATTATAGATGTGCTTGCTGAGTTACGTAATTTACACGGAATAAAAGGAGTCATCGTCGGAGACGGAGGAGAAGCCACCAAATGTCAAGATTACGCTGACTCAAAGGGCGTTTCCGATGATGTTAAAATCCTGGGCGCTCAACCTTTTGATAGGATGCCGGAGATGATCCCGGCGCTCGACATCGGATTTTCGATCAAAAAAGGCAGAGAGCAAGAGTCCTCTGAGCTTAAGGTTAGACAATACTTGGCCTGTGGTTGCTTAGTCGTAGGCAGCAAAGGTAGCAACGACTTCCTAAGAGATAAGCCGTTCGCACGAGTGCTGTCTGAAAACGAAACCAAGACCATCACAAAAGCCACTCAAGACTTCTTGCGATTGGAACGTCAGAATTTTCTAGAGCTTCAAACAGCGGCTAGACAATTCGCAGAGAATAACCTTTCCGTCTACTCTCGAAACAACACGAGGCTTAACATTTGGAAAAAATTCTTGTCGTGATTTGGTCGGTCCTGAAAAACTCGCAACGCACTGATCGAACGCGGGTTATGGGCCCTTGAGGGCGGCTGGGATCACCGGGTTTTGGTATCCTGGGATTCGAAACCTTGCAAACTTGGACGGCTGTGATGGGGCCCAAAGAGGTCCCTTCGCGGATCGTGTGGGTGACAGCAGCTTGCGGCAGGGTAGTCGGCCGCCGGCGTGACCCTATATGTTGTGCCTCGCCGTCTTGACCAAGCGAGGAGCTGCCATGGCCACCGAGCACGCCCTGTTCACCGCCGCGTTGGGGCTGAGCGCGCCCTGGGAAGTCAGCGACATCCGCTTCGACGCCGAGGCCAAGCGCATCGACTTCGATGTCACCTTCGCCAGCGGTAGCCGCTTCGCCTGCCCGGCCTGCGGCGCTGAGGGGCAGCCCGTGCCTGACACCCGTCAGCGCACGACGCAGCACCTGCATTTCTTCGAGCACCAGGCCGTCGAAGGTCTTCCATTCTGGACAGCGGCGCGGGGTGGACACCCGGCGCCTGCGTCGGGAGTTGCGCCGACGCTCGGCGGTAGAGGCGGTGATCGGCCACATGAAGACCGATGGGCGCATGGACCGGTGCCGACTCGAAGGCCGCCTGGGTGATGCGATGAATGCCGTACTGGCCGCCGCCGGGCACAACATCCGGCTCCTGCTGCGGGCCATGCCACCCGACTTCCACAGTTAGTCGGCCTCACAACCCCGGGTTTTCGCACGTAACGCGTTGATTTTACTGAACAGTGGTAGCTTTCGCCGGACAGTCCTTGTTGTGACACGCACCAACGTCGGGCGCTCTTCATCATTGAGATCTGAGCTGATACCGTGGTGTACCTGTCCGCTTGATCCCGTCTGGATAGCCCGGAGCGGCCGCTGCAGTCTGAGCAGACTCGCTTATGCGGCCTGAGGATCGCTCCAGTGGTAGGGCAGCAGTTCCCGGATGCGGTTGGCGGGGTGATCCTGGATGCGCTCGAGCACGTCCTCGAGGTAGCGCCGGACGTTGACCCCGTTCTGCTTGCAGGTCTCGACGATGGTCACCGGAGTTCCACAGCCATGGGCCTAACTACCTGATTCGCCGTACCCGCAAGGGCCGCGAATGTCACAACGCCGGCTTCAGCCCGGGCGCTGAGGCACGTCCACGCCGAGTTCCTCGAAGAGCTCAAGCTGCTCTTGGGTCGGCTTGGTAAAGCCCTCGTGTTCCTGGCCGGCGAGATGCACCTGGTGATGCTGAATCCGGCGCAGCACCTGAAGGGCTCTCTGCGGGGAGTAGATACTCCCGGATGCCTTGAGGCGCTGGCGTATGATCCTGTGCAGGACAAGGGCCAGAAAGCAGATCATTGCGTGGGCGCGGATACGCTCGGGCAGGCGATGGTAGACAGGCGCGATCTGGATGTCGCTCTTGAGCACGCGGAAACCGCGCTCAATGTCCGCAAGGGCCCGGTATCGATCCACGATCTCGGTCGCCTCGTGCTCCTGAAGGCTCGTGACCAGAAGGAGCTTGCCGTCAAGACGCTCAGCGGCGGCCCAGGCCTGCTCATCGATGTCATAGCGGAAGTTCTCGGCACCAAGATCGGCCTTCACGATGCTTGAGAGCCGGTTTTGCACGATCTGCTGATGGAACCGTCGATGAGCGCTTCGGTCGGTAGACCGACGACCGCGGCCGGGTTTGCCGGCATCCTGGTTGTCGAGTCGACGGGCGAGCGCCTCTCCGAGCTGGTCCAGCCGGTGCACCTTGTGTCGGCGCGCAGCGCTCTGCTCGACGGCTCGCTCCGGGTTATGGGCAACCACAAGACGGCGGCCCTGCCAGGTCGCCTCCGTTACGGCTTCCTCGTCCTTGGTCGTCGCCTTTTCCTCGAGCTTCGGGTGGAGTTCGGCCATCAGGTCCGTGAACTCCGCGTATCGGCGAGCAGGCACCGCAAGGATATAGTCGACGGCCAGCCCTTCCTGCTCGGCGAGGGCCTCCAGGGTGTCGACGTTGTCGATGCTGAGAAGCCCACGGTCAGCGACCACCACCACGCGCTTGAGCGGGAAGCGGCTGAGCAGGCGCCGGAGCATGGGAGTCAGGGTGCGTGTCTCGGCGACATTGCCCTCGAAGACCTCATGGGCAATAGGCAATCCCTCCGCTGTCTGCACGACCCCGAGGGCGAACTGACGGTCGACGCCGCCGAGATCCTTGCTGTGCCCGTATCGGCGCAGATCGTCGGCGACCTCGCGCTCGCCGTGAATCCGGACCGTCGTCAGATCCCAGAAGACGACACTGAGCTCCTGGTCGAGTAACGGCTTGAGCTGCGCGGCAATCGCTTCCTCCGCACGGGCGGAATGGGTCATCAGCGCGTCCATGGCGCGCAGCAAATGCTCATGGTGGAGCTGCTCAGTGTCCAGCCCGGGGACTCTGACGTCCTCTTGAAGCCAATCGAGAACACCGCGCTTACTCCGAGGCGCGGAAAGGCGATTGAAGACCATGGCCCGGATTAGCGCCTCGGCGTCGAACTCCCGTCGCGACGAGCGCAGCGCTTTGCGCAGGGCCTGGTCGAGGCCGAGTTCATGCCAAAGCTGATGAAGCGCCCAAAGGTCGCCGAAGGAACGAGCACGCCGGAACTCCGGCCCGCTGTCCTCGTTTCGCGAGCGCCCCACGGCGCGCTCAAGCCCTTCGATGATGCCATCGACCTGGTCATCGCTGAGCTGATCCGCTCGCCCGAGATTGGCGACGGTGCGCTGCTTCACGCGGCCATCGGCGTCGCGATAGCCCTCCACAAGGCGGACGTAGCGACGCGGACCGGATCGGACGACTCGCACATACATGCCACCACGATAGCAGCCGGTGAGAGCGCCATAAAGTGCTCGCCACTACGATGCGTGTCACAACAGGCCCAACCAGCCGGAGCCGAACCCCTTCCAGCGGGATCAGAGCGTTACGTACACGAACCCGGGGGTTTAGCGGCACTCAGCTGTGGAAGTCGGGTG
>NZ_JAJNRD010000052.1:0-8475 GCF_022228055.1 Halorhodospira sp. 9621 | reverse complement strand
GCGAGACGAGTACGGCGGAACCGCCCTCATGCACACCGCCGCGTTTGGCGAGCCAACCATGGTTGAGTCCCTGCTCGACCACGGCGCGGACGCCAGCCTAGAAGTCCAAGAGGGGGAATTTACGGGTAGCACAGCAGCGGACTTGGCCGAGGAGAACAACCCGGCCGTACGTAACTCCAACGTCTACTGGCGCCTCCGCCGCGAGGAGCGCTAAGAGTAGATCCGCTGCTTTACGTAACCACCGTTCACTGCCGCGTGATTATGTCACGATCAGGGAGGGGGCTTGGACATCTAACTTGCCCCCAAATCACTTCCCGGCTCGCTTTTGCTCACCGGTTAAGCGGACCGAATGGGGTTAGCTTAAACCGGTGACCCGTGGTAGCTGCCGCCCGGGAGATCGACGTCCAGGCACACGGGGCCGCGCACTCCTGGTCGGAGAGCACTGTCCCATAACCCGCCTTATGTGACGATCTCCAAGGGACGCCCGCAGATGTACCGGGCGGAGAGAAGCCCCGGCGAAGGAGTGGCCAGCGGATAGAAAAGCCACCCCATCAGTGCGTTAGGCTGGGTTTCAACAGGCGTATCCACACCTTCTGTGGAAAGGGCTCCGAGGCGGCTCTTACATGCTGCCCTCCTTTTGTGACTATGTCACACTATGACGAGATCACAAGCAGACGGGAGAGGATCATGGCCGGGGATGAGGATGAGAAACGGGCGAACGCCCGGGAGCGTCAGCGCCGAAGTCGTGAGAGGCGTAAGCGTTATGGAGGGCGCGAAGGCGAGGGAGAGCAACCGCTCAGCGCCTGGATCAACCTCAGCTCATACTCTGCGCTGAGGCGGCTCGCGGCGCACCACAACATGACGCAACGCCAGGTCCTCGAGCACCTGATCGACCGGGAGGACCAGGCCGTCACAGATGATCTGGAGCCCGATACCCCGGAGTGGCAGCGTTACTTCGGCGAGCAAGCGTGATGAACGTGTCCCCCTCATGTGTCCGCACTCTGACTTTCAGAGTAATCATGAACAAGTTCCCGCCACTTGTCAGCCTGCCTTTTCATAAGGCCACGCCAGCCGGCGTGAATACGAATTTACAACAAGGGAAACCCAGCCTATGACGTTGATCTCGCATTCCCAGACGAACCTGATGCCATAACCGAAAGAAGCGTGCGCGAGAAATTCCCGATGGGTATTATCGAAACCGGAGACAGCATGGACGTGCTTGCGATTTTTTCCCTTGGATCAGCGCCGAACCAGGCGGTCGAGATTCATTTTTCCGGTCCCGCCGGCCAGCGCGACAGCAAGATCGCTTACCCCACCCTTTGAAGATCGCTGTTCAGCGCACGCTACTGCTACTCCCTACGCTACAGGCCTACCCTCGCTATAAGCGTCATGATCCTCTCCTAGGCTTCTGAACTAATCTCAGCGTGTTAAGCGTAAATTTGAAGCAAATTACCGATCCCCAAAATATCGGTCATCTCACCACCACGAGGCACCGAATCTAATAACAAACATGTTGAGATTTTTGTGTACGTCATTGTGACGTTACAGAACTTTTTTGCTCTAACTTTATCCTTTTTGCTCAGCATCTTATGGCTACACACATCCTTCCTGGCGGGGGGAAAGGGTTATAATGCATCCTTGCGTGATGGCAGCGCTGCCAGCTTTTGAGCGATCAACTGAGCATTGGCAGCATGCGTAACACAACACATTTTCATAGCTTCTCATGGAAGATCATAACCGTTAATAGCTGATTTTTGTAGCATTTCCTTTGGCAGGGTACTGTTGACGTCACTTAGACGTTACGAAGACATCAAAGGACATGAGCATGCCTCGACAGACGTTGAATAAGCTGACAGACCGAGTCGTCCGGAGCCTTACGATAAAAGAGACCCCATACAAAGTCGCAGACGGCGCTGGACTTTCAATCTCAGTTCGCCCGACAGGAAAATTTTGGGTTTTCCAGTACCGGCACCAAGGAAAGCGATCTACTGTTAATATTGGCAGGTACCCAGAGATCAAACTATCACATGCCAGAGAAATCCGGGATCAATTGCGATCGATGTCTCGTCACAACGAGGACCCTCAGAACTACAAGAAAGGTTCGAATGGCGATCTTCTTTTCTCTCATTGCACTGAAGAATTCTATTCCATCTATGCAAAGGACAAGTCCGATGCCACCCTCTATAACACGAGGCGTTATCTTGACGATGGCCTACTCCCTAAAATCGGCGATATGCCGATGCATAAGATCACCGCAAAAGACCTGTCATCAGCTGTTTTGCATATTAATTCAGAACAGGGGGCGAGTTTCGCCAAAAGGGTCGCACAGTTTATGGCGAGGATTGGGGCTTATTCCGAAAGCCAAGGGTACGTGAATCATAACCCAGCGGCAAGCATAATGACATTTACAAGAGACAGCCTTCCGAAGGTCGCGATCAAAAGCCAGCCTGCAATAACAAATCCTCGAGAGTTAGGCGATCTTCTTCGTTTCATTGATACCGTCCAAGGAAAAACAGGATTCGTTCTCCGGATGCTAAGCATGCTTTTCACTCGCCCCGGAGAAATGGCATCGATGAGGTGGGACACGATAGATCTTGAAGAGATGGAGTGGCATTATGTTTCCAGCAAAGACCCTGAAATACAGGTTGTTACAAAAATGCCACGGCAGGCGGTTGAGATCATTGATTATCAAAAAAATAAAAAACGAGAAGGGGATATATATGTGTTCCCGGCTCAGAAACCAGGACATCATCTGCATAAAACGTCGATAAGTGAGCCATTGAGAAACAATGGATTCAAAGGGAGAGCAGTGCCCCACGGGTTCCGTGCCACAGCACGGACCATTCTCGTAGAGAGGCTACGGTGGCCGGTAGAGCTGGTTGAGATGCAACTCGGACACAGTGTAAAGGATTATAATGGGAGGGCCTATAACCGGACACATTATATTGAAGATCGCGCAGATATGCTGCAACAATGGGCTGACTACCTAGAAAGAATAAAGGCAGGAGAAGATCCAAAACAAGTGGAAAAAGAGATTCGTAACGAGGGGCATCAAAAAGGATATCGTCAAAAATAATAGCTGTTGCGACTTGCGTGATCATGTACCGCCAAGAAGTTATGGTCTCTTTTAGGCCCGTTTGGCGTTACAGGAACTGGGCGAAAGTCTGAAGGCGGCAAGACGAAAGTCGGTAATATGAGCGGAGCGACCATCCACAAGCAAGCGCGCACGAAGCCGCAGCTGCGCGAAGAGATCCGCAACTCGACGCTCTCGGAGCCTGCTGCTTTCTACCGATGACCTACTGGTGGTCGTGGGTGAGTTCATCAAGCCGGACATGGTCCGCTCGGCGTTGCAGCGGCTGCTGGTCCGTCATGGGGTCTCGCAACTCAAGGAGCTGATCCCGCGCCCGGAGGGCGAGTCGCGTCCTACGAAGACGTTCAAGGACTACCGCCCGGGTTACGTGTAGGTCGACATCAAGTACCTGCCGGAGATGGCCGATGAGCAGAGGCGCACGTACCTGTTCGTGGCCATCGACCGGGCCAGCCGCTGGGTCTACCTTGAGCGCCACCGCGAGAAGTCGCGCAAGGCGGCTGTGCGCTTTCTCAAGCGCCTCCAGGAGAAGGCCCCGTTCCGGATGGATCCATACGTGGCTCACGGACAACGACCTGGCGTTCACGGACCGCTTTACCCAGAAGACCCGACGTCCCTCGGGGCGACATGCCTTTGACCAGCTGTGCGCCCGCCATGACATCGAGCACCGGCTCACGCCGCCCCGCCGCCCGCAGAGGAACGGGCTGGTCGAGCGCTTCAACGGCCGCATCAGCGAGATCCTGCACACGACCCACTTCGATTCGGGAGCCGATTTGGGCACGATGCTCTGGCGCTACCAGCGGCTCTACAATCACCACATTCCCCAGCGTACGCTCGGGTATGTCATTCCTCTACGAAAACTCAAGCAGTGGTATCAGGAGCGCCCCGATTTATTCCGTAAGCAGGTATATGACAAGTCAGGTCTTGACATCCTTACAGTTAGCTGTTTTCGCCTCGATCTCTTTCGCGGAGAATTCGCCTTATTTCTTCCTCGATACGCTCGCTGCTCCTCTTCGCTATCTTCTTGGGAATCTCTAGGACCATTGCTCCATCGCAGAGCATCTTCTGCCTGTATGCAACTTCCCCGTTCACATGGAAAACTTGAAAATCGTTTTCCATAGTGCCTCGCTCTATAGCTTTAATGAGCCAGCTGACTCTATATTGGGCCATTTTTTCGGTTTTCGCTTCGCCAACTTCCTCCAGTAGCTGATGCACTTCTTCCTTGAAGTGCTCCTCGTGCTCAACATAGAAATGCAGGAGCCTTCGGTATTCCGCTTTGCTCAGATAGCTGGGGTCACCAACCAAATCGAAAAATTTTTTAGGCAGCGACAAGATCCGGTGTCTCTCGCGGAATGTCGATATTGAGTGCCCCGTATAACTCGCGAAATCACGAAGACTACGAAAAGCGCCCTGGTCCATTGCATACTGCCACTGCCGAGCCTGTTCATAAGCACTGAGGCTTGTCCTTTGTTCGTTTCCTACTACCTGCTCAACAATGGCAGTTTTTGCGTCGAGGTCGGAATCCACTAGCGCGCGGATTCTAATACACTGTGATCGACAGGCTCGCAGCCGCCGCTCACCTACGACTAAGACATGCTCTACATCCTGGCCGCGTGAAGCCCGATCGGTTTGCTCACCCTCCTGACGGGGGCGAACCTTGATTGGCTGGTGGTTTACACCAGACATTGCGATACTCTCAACGAGAGCCTGGTAGGCCTCATCCTTGAGCGAAGCAGGAGTGCGATTCGGCACCTCGCTAATACCAATCATCCAGGGATCGAGGAGAACTACTGGTACTGCCTCACCACTTTCGTACTGCCGCACGCGCTTCCGAAGTTCTTGAATTTCCTCGAACTGTTCTCTCAGTTGGTCGCGTATAGACCTTTGGTGATACCCCAATATTTGGCGGTCGGCTGCAGGCTCCTCTTGTCCGGAGGCGTGATCACTTTGCTCCTGTTGGGCCTGCTCTCTCACCTCTTTGATGAGGTCCTCGGTCTCTGGATCGAGCTTTTGGTTTTTCGTCGGCTTTTGTTTCTTGCCTGCCATGGTCACTCGCCCTGTTTTGGATGACGGGCTTCAACCTAAGCGCACAAAACCAGTTTCGCAAGTGCGATGATGACACTTGGTAAGCCAGCGAGGGATGGAATAACAGAAGGCTCTTGATTAATCGGTGGTTCTGTGGTAGCTAGGGAATAAAAATAACGCCTTGGTTCATTTGTAATTCTGAGAGAGTGGCTCGAGAAGGTGCGGGCTGAGTGAAGGAAAATAAAAGAAAAACAACAAGTTATACGGGTGAACAAATGTACGGACGATAAATATTTTTGCGCTAAAAATGATGTTATGGCGGTATCGGGCGAAGACGATTAGGGAGAGCCGCAGTGAAAAATATATTATCAAAAAATTATGGTTTCAACAGTAAGAGAATGTCGCAACCGGTGGCGTTGAAGTTGTATTTCAACAGTTTATCTTTCAACGTTACGGTCAGAGGTGGACAATAAAGTAATGTTGGCTCGTCATGTGGTGAGTTTTGCAAAAAGCATGTGATGCGTGAGGCCGCGCAACGATTTAATATCCTTATGGTAAAGGGGAAGGGCATAGGGGTGCACAAGATGTGAGAGGGGCTGTAAATCCGGTGGGAGGCTCTGGGATTTGAGCATGCCTGGGTTGGCTTGGGCGCGCCGGCGGTGAGGTCCGCTTGGATGCCATGGTGCTTGGGTACAAGATGGAAGGCGTGGGCCTGGGGTGCTGCGCGATCGGGCCGAGGGGCCGAGCCTTGTGCGGTCCTCGACCCCGGGGCAAGGCCTCCCGGTCGAGCAGGCCCGGCGCCACGTTGCCAAGGTCAGTGCCGGCTGGGACGGCCCGCGCCTGGAGACGGTGCAGAGCGTGCGCGACCTGCCGGCCGTCCCTGGAAGCTCGCCAAGTACATCACCATCGGCTACCTGGCGAACCTGCTAGCCTTTGAGCTTGAGCCCGGCGACGAGGACGAGGAACGGCGCACGATGCGCCCCGAGGTCCAAGGCATGACCCGGGCCTCGATCCCGTTCACGGACATCGGCTGGAACCGCATGGTGCGGTTGCCGTGGCGCGACCAGTACGACAACCCCATGTACCTCGACATCATGCGTTGGGTGCCGGCCGGCGATGTCTTCGACACCCAGCAGGGCGTCACCGGCGTCCCGGCGTGGTTGCAGATGGGCGGCCCGCTACAAATCGGCTTCGAGCTATACCTGAACAAGCAGAACTTCACCGGGCAGGAAATCTACGATCCGCTCGCCTCGGACTGGCAAGATCGGCTCAATGCGCGCATGGGCTACTTGTGGCGTGCCTACGTGCCAAGTGGGGCGTACATCCCAGGCTCCTGGCACAATGCCTCGCTCATGTCCGCGCTCCGCGGCGAGCGGGATCTCCTCGACCGCCCGGCGAGTATCCCTCAGTCGCTCGCCTCCGGAGTCGGCATCAAGGCGCGGGGACACGATGTGGACCTCGGCTATTGGTTCCGCAGCATGGAGATCGATCAGCGCCGGCGCGCGCTTCACGCCGAACGCCGAGCCCTGGAACGTGACTACCAGCGGAACGCCATCACCGACGGAGCTTACTATCGGAGCAAGGTGCGTATTGAGGGTAAGCTTGAGCGGCTTGCTACGCGGGCTCACGAAGTGCACGCTACCGATTGATTACGCGCCTATTACTAAATGACTCCTATGTTTCATAGATTCGACTATTCAAATTTTGCGTGGGGTGGCGTCAGTTTCACAGTCCAAGCAACCGCGGTATCCAGCCAAGGGAAAAAATGCAAAAAGGAGGTTCTTAAAAAATCTATCCAGAGCGTAACAAAGGAATCGCCTTACATTATAACCGGTCCTTGTTTAGTCCACATTGAATATTTATGCCCGGAAATAAGGAGAGCAAAAAACCCTGGCGCCTACGATGTAGACAACATAATAAAACCGATTATGGACAGCCTCTGTGGCATGGATGGTCTGCTGCTGGATGACGTGATAGTTCATGCGGTAACTGTCAACTGGATAGACCATGAGGGCGGAGATTTTATTAATGTGAGGGTAGAGGAGCCAGATTTGTTTTTCATAAGAAAAAAGGATTTGGTTCTGATTATGTCACAGTCAGGCTGGTGCTTCCCTTGCGCACGGGATCTATTAAAATCACCGCGGGCTATTGAGGCTATAGGAGAGCATTTCAAGGCTTGGGATTCTATTGAGAGCGATTTAGATTTTCAGAGAATAATAGGCTCTCTTCCTAAGCAAGATTTTGTTTACCGCGGGAAGATCAAAGGAAAAGGTTATGAGGTGCGATACTTAGAGGAAATTACTTCAACCACAACACCAGGCAGGTCTTAAACATCTATACCTGATTATATCTACGCCGCTTCCCGTGTAACCCCAGACGAAGCGAGTTGCGATGTTGGTCTCGCGTTCGCCGTCGCGTAGTTCGACCTCAACCAGAGCGTCGGGTGGTAGCCCCCTCGGCGGTCGGTGTTGATGACCAGTCCAATCGTTTTGGATCCATCGTGGGGTGTGGCCCCCTGGGTTCGGTAAATACGTATGTGCCATATCGAGCTTTTTTGACTCTCATCACTCGTGGTCCGACACATCTGCGGGTAACTTTTCCTCCGCTGTGTTCGGCGAGTCCGGTTGGCGCAGCAAGGTTCGCACAATTGGGACGGGGTGTGCGTAATCTAGAAGTCCGCAAAGATGCCGTAAATCCTTTTTAGATGCCATACGGCCCATCCTTGTCTTCTCTTCTCACAAAGATTATCAGTTTGCCATCCAGCATCAGCCGGCGGGAGCTCTTGGCGCATGTAAATCCATTCAACCAGCGGCACGGCGAACTGGTTACTTACTTGGTGCTTTCCTGAAAGACGAACATGCGCCTCGTTAATGGGTACCTCCATATCCCTCATCACACCAGCAGCGATCACCAGCTCCCCTTGGGCTTCGCAGGTGCCGGCCGAGTTTACGGGTGGTTTTGGATCGTCGGGTAGGGCCTGATCTGAACAAGATGCCAGCAGGAGGGGCGTTAGCACCGATAAAGTCAGAAATGCGAGGTGGCCAATCCGCATGCTACCTCCTGTTCTTTTGTCAGGTTAGGACGTAACGATAACGCAGGATGTACACCTCGCTCCCCGCATGGCTCCAAACGAAGCGGGTGCCAATATCCATCTCGCGCTCACTGTCGGGGAGTTCGACCTCCAGCAGAGCGTCAGGTGGCAACCCCCTCGGCGGTCGGTGTTGCTGACCAGTCCAATCGTTTTTGATCCACCGGGGAGCGTGGCCGCCCGGGTTAGGCATAGACCTATGTGGCATGTCGAGCGTGATTGACTCCCATCAAGGCAAGTGAAAGGCCGGGCTGCTCGGCTACCCAGGGGCGAG
>NZ_JAJNRD010000051.1:0-8607 GCF_022228055.1 Halorhodospira sp. 9621 | reverse complement strand
ATGTACTACAGCGTCTGAGCCCTTCGGGCGGATGCTGCATCCATGGGGCGGGGCCGGATGGCTGCCGCCCTTTTTTATTGCATTGCACCAGGATGGTGCAATGGTTGCCTGATCATGGGCGCATCCGCACCGGGTCCACGCGGGACCGTCGGGGTGGCCCGGCCTTTGCACAGGGATGGACATGGACGAACAAGAGCGCGACCACTCGCAGATCCTCGAGGAACTGACGACCGCCGTGCTGTTGGTGGATGATCAGGTGCGCATCCTCCACGTTAACCACGCCGCCGAGACGTTGTTCCGGGTTAGCAGTCGGCAGGTGCTGGGCCAGCCCCTTGCCTCGGCCCTGCGCGGTGCGGAGCTGCTCGAGGGACTCATCCGCCAGACCCAGCGCACTGGCGGTGCCTACACCCAGCGCGAGCGCCGCCTGCCGGTGCGCGACGATCACCCGGTGACCGTCGACTGCACCATCACGCCGCTGTCGGCGCATCGGGTGCTCATCGAGATCGCCGAGGTTGACCGGCACGCCCGGATCACGCGCGAGCAGCACCTGCTGTCGCAGAATCGAGCCGTGCAAGAGCTCATACGTGGGCTGGCGCACGAGATCAAGAATCCGCTCGGTGGCCTGCGCGGCGCGGCGCAGCTGCTCGAGGCGGAGCTGCCCGAGCGCGATCAGCGCGAGTATACGCAGGTGATCATCCGCGAGGCCGACCGCCTGCAGCAGCTGGTTGATGCCCTGCTCGGCCCCAATGCGCCGGCGCGGGCGGAGTGGGTGAACATCCACGAGGTCCTCGAGCGCGTCCGTTCCCTGGTCATCGCCGAGGACGCCGAGAATCGCGAGGATGGTGGCCCGATTGTGCTTCAGCGCGACTACGATCCCAGCATCCCGCCGGTCAGCGCCGAGCACAACCATCTGGTCCAGGCGGTGCTCAACCTGGTGCGCAACGCCCGTCAGGCTGCCGGCCCGGGTGGCACCATCACCCTGCGCACGCGCACACAGCGCCAGTTCACCATCGCCGACAAGCCCCACCGCCTGGTGGCCCGCATCGACATCATCGACGACGGACCGGGGATTCCCCTGGATCAGCAGGAGCAGATCTTCTATCCAATGGTCACCTCGCGCCCCGAGGGCACGGGCCTGGGCCTGCCCATCGCCCAGAGCTTGATCAGTCGCCTCGGTGGTCTGATCGAGTGCGTTAGCGAGCCGGGGCGTACGGTGTTCACCATCTGGCTGCCCATGGAGACGGAAAATGACTGAGGCCGAATCGCAGGTATGGGTGGTGGACGACGACCGTTCCATCCGCTGGGTGCTGGAGAAGGCGCTGCGCCGCGCCGGCTTTGGGGTCCACACCTTCGAGAGCGGCGACGCGGCGCTGGAGGCGCTGTACCGGGAAGAGCCCGACGTGCTGATCACCGACCTGCGCATGCCCGGAATCGGCGGTCACGATCTGCTGCAGCGGGTACAGAGCACCTCGCCGCAGCTGCCGGTGATCGTGATTACCGCCTACTCGGACCTGGATGCGGCGGTCAGCTCCTACGAGGGCGGCGCCTTTGAGTATCTGCCCAAGCCGTTCGACGTGGACGAGGCGGTGGATCTGGCTGGCCGCGCTGTGGCTAGTCGGCGCAGGGGTTCGGCCGCGGAAGCCAGTACCGAGGGCTCGGCCGACATCCTCGGCGAGGCGCCGGCGATGCAGGAGGTCTTCCGGGCCATCGGCCGGCTGTCCCGCTCAAGCGTGACCGTACTGCTCACCGGTGAATCGGGCAGCGGCAAGGAGTTGGTGGCGCGTGCGCTGCACCGGCACAGTCCGCGCGCCGGCGGGCCCTTCGTGGCCCTGAACATGGCCGCGATCCCCCACGACCTGATGGAGTCGGAACTCTTCGGTCATGAGAAGGGCGCGTTCACCGGGGCGCAGCAGACCCGGCGCGGACGCTTCGAGCAGGCCGATGGCGGCACCCTGTTCCTCGACGAGATCGGCGACATGCCGGCTGACCTGCAGACCCGCCTGCTGCGGGTGCTTGCCGACGGGGAGTTCTATCGGGTGGGCGCCCACACTGCGATGAAGGTGGACGTGCGCATCATCGCGGCCACCCACCAGGATCTGGAGCAGCGCGTGGCCGAGGGGCGTTTCCGCGAGGATCTCTACCACCGCCTGAACGTAATCCGCATCCAGCTGCCGCCGCTGCGCGAGCGGCGCGAGGACATTCCTGCGCTGGCGCGGCGTTTCCTGGCGGCCGCTGCGCGCGAACTCAACGTTGATCCGAAGGCGCTGCATCCGGACGTCGAGCGCGAGCTGATGCAGCTCGATTGGCCGGGCAACGTCCGGCAGCTGGAGAATACCTGCCGCTGGCTGACGGTGATGGCCAGCGGCCAGGAGATCGTCCCTGAGGACTTGCCGGCGGACCTGCGCGGGGCGCGCAGCACTGGCGGTGGTGACGGCGGGGCGGCGGATGGCGGGGACTGGGAGACAGCGCTGGCCCGCTGGGCCGAGCAGGCCCTGGACGGTGGCGGGGATCACCTGCTCGACGAGGCCCTGCCGCGCTTCGAGCGCGCCCTGATCCGTGCCGCGCTGAGCCGCAGCGGCGGCCACCGTCAGGAAGCGGCGCGCCTGCTCGGCTGGGGGCGGAATACGCTGACGCGCAAGATCAAGGAACTCGGCATGGACTGAGTCGGCGGTGGCCGCTCAGTCATCGAACTCCGCCTTGGGCGTTCGTTCCATGAGTTCGCGTACGGCCTGCTCAAGCGGGGTATCCCCGCCGACGACCCGGTAGACCATGTTGCAGATCGGCATCTCCACCCCGTGCCGTGCCGCCAGGGTGTGCAGCTCGGCGGCGGTGCGTGCGCCTTCGACGGTGCTACCCACCGAGGCCAGCGCACGATCCACGTCGGCCCCCTGCCCCAGGGCGAAGCCGAAGCGCCGGTTGCGCGACTGATCGTCGGTGCAGGTCAGCAGCAGATCCCCCATCCCGGCCAGACCGATGAGCGTCTGTGGATCGGCGCCGAGGGCGGCGCCCAGGCGCGAGATCTCGGCCAGCCCCCGGGTGACGAGCGCGGCGCGGGCGTTGGCGCCGAGCCCGAGTCCGTCGCTGACGCCGGTCGCCACGGCGAGCACGTTCTTCACCGCCCCGCCGAGCTCGACGCCGATCATGTCGGTGCTCGAGTAAGGCCGGAAGCGGTCGTTGTGGAAGGCGTGGACGACCTCGGCGGCCAGGTCCGAATCGGTGGCCGCTACGGTGATCGCGGTGGGCAGGCCGCGTCCAACCTCGGCGGCAAAGCTCGGCCCGGAGATGACCGCCATAGCGGGGGTCGGGTCGAGGACGCCCTCGACGACGCCGTGCAGGAAGCCGCCGGACTCCGATTCGAGCCCCTTGGTGGCCCAGACCACCTTGCCGGGGCGATAGGGCGCAAGGCGCTCGATCAGGCCGCGGAAGGCGCTGCTGGGGACGGCGATCAGCAGCCACTCGGTACCGGCGAGGGCCGTGTCCAGATCGGCCGTAGCAGCGAGGCTCTGCGGCAGCGGACAGTCGGGGAGATGGCGGCGGTTGACCCGCTCGGCGTTGATCGCCGCGGCGTGCTCGGCGTCGCGGGTCCAAAGCTGAACCGCGTGGCCATTGCGACCCAGCACCGAGGCCAGGGCGGTGCCCCAGGCCCCGGCGCCCAGTACCGCGATGGTCGCCACGGCGTTACGCCCTCCCCCCGTCCTGCTCGCCGGCCGGGGCGCTGTCGGCGTTGCCCTGCTCACGGCGCTGCTTCTGCTGCTGGTAGAGCGACTCGAAATTGACCGGGGCCAGAAGCAGCTGCGGGAATCCGCCCTTGACCACCAGGTCGTTGATCGCCTCTCGCGCGAAGGGGAAGAGCTGCGCGGGGCAGTAGGCACCGAGCACCCGCTCCATATCGGCCTCAGGGAAGCCCTCGAGGCGGAACACCCCGCCCTGCTTGACCTCGCAGAGGTAGGCGGTGCGCTCGTTGTTGCGCGCGGTCACGGTGACGGTCAGGACCACGTCGTAGGTGTTTTCGCCCAGTGGCTGGTGGCGGGTGCCCAGCTCCACGTCCAGCTGCGGTTTCCACTCGTCGCGGAAGGCCTCCGGGGCGCTCGGCGCCTCGAAGGAGACATCGCGCAGGTACATCTTGGCGATCTGGAAGCGCTGCCGCTGACCCGCGTCGGTGGCGCCGGTGCTGCCGTTGCCGTTGTTCTCTGCCATCGTCCCTTACCCCTTCTTGACGTTCTCCATCGGGTACCCGCTGCCCTGCCAGGCCCGCAGCCCGTGCTTGAGCCGGTAGACGCGGGAGAACCCGGCCTTGCGCAGCTTGCGTCCGACCCGTGCCGCCTGCGGCCCCTGATCATCGTAGACGATCAGCGGCGGATCACCGTCGGCCTCTTTGCGCAGCTTGTCGATCAGCTGATCGAACTCGGCCTCGGGCAGGCTAAAGGCGCCAGGCAGGTGCCCGCCGTCGAACTCCTTGCGCGGGCGCATGTCGATGAACCGGGCCGACTCACGGTTGTACATTCGCGTGGCGGTCTCGGCGTCGATCATCTTTACGCCGCTGTACCAGTGGAAGAGCTCTCCGCCGATCCACCAGCCGAGGATCAGCACGAAGGCCAGCACCAGGCCCCAATTGTTTTGTGCGAATTCGAGGAATTCCTGCATGGACGCTGCCGTGCCTCTGTCACCGGGATCAAGGCGGGGATGATACCAGCCGTCCGCGGTGCCTGCAGGTCCGGACGGCGTGATCGCGCTACCATGGGCGATCCGTGGTAAGGCAGTGGAGAAGGGCATGGCCGCAAGGCGACCGCGCACAGGTCTGGCGATGGGTGTCGTACTGATGGCGCTCGCCGGTGCGTCGTCGGCGGATTACGAAAGCGAGCGCGAGCAGCTCGAGGCCCTGCGCGACGATCTCGAGACGATCCAGGAGCAGCTTGCGGCGGATCGGGCCGCGCGCGACGAGGTCGAGGAGGAGCTGTCGCGGCTGGAGCGGGCGGTCTCGGAGGCGGCCCGCGAGTTGGAACGCCTGCGTGAGGAGCGCGCCCATGCCCGCGAGCGGGTGGCGGAGCTGCGCGAGGACTACGAGGCGGAGGCCGAGCGCCTCGGCCGCCACCGCGAGACCCTCGCCGGGCAGATCGTTGCTGCCTATGTCAGTGGTGGCGACGATCCCCTGCGCCTGCTGCTCAACCAGCAGGACCCGGCCGCAGTCCAGCGTCTGCTGGTCTACCACGACTACTTCAACGAGGCGCGGGCCGGGCACATCGAGGCGGCCATGGCGGAACTGCAGAGTCTGGCGGCCCTGCGCGAGGAGCTCCGCACCGAACTGACCGAGCTTGAACGCCTGGAGCAGGCGACGCGCGAGGAGCGCCAGGCCCTGGCCGAGCAACGCGCCGAGCGCGATGCCCGGCGCGAGCAGCTGGAGGCGCGCATCGCCGAGCGGGGGGCCGAGGCGGAGTCCCTGGAGGCCGAGGTGGCCGAGCAGGAGGCGCTCCTTGAGGATCTGCGCCAACGCCTTGCCGACGTGCCGGAAGAGGCTGCCGAGGTGGAGGCCTTCAGCGAGGCGCAGGGGCGGCTGCCGTGGCCGGTGGAGGGCGAGGTGGCCGAGGCGTTCGGCGAGGCCCGGGCTGGTGGTCTGCAGCGCACCGGCGTCGTGATCGCCGCCGATACGGGCGATGAGGTTCACGCCGTGGCGCCGGGCCGGGTGGTCTTCAGTGATTGGTTGCGTGGCCACGGGCTGCTGGCCATTATTGATCACGGCGATGGCTATCTGACGCTCTACGGCCATACAGAATCGCTCTATGTGGACGTCGGCGAGTGGGTCGAGGCCGGTGACCTGGTCGCCACCGTGGGCAACAGCGGCAGCCGTCGGGATCCGGGGCTCTACTTCGAGATCCGCGAGGGGGCCGAGCCGCGCAATCCGCTGAGCTGGCTACGCTGAGTCCGCCGGCCCGATGAAGGAGCTGCAATGCAATCCTGGAGCCTGACCCTGGCCGCTGCCCTGCTCGCGCTGTGTATCGGCGGTGCCGCCGCCGCGCCGCCGGCGGAGGTCGATGACGACCTGCCCATGGCCGAGCTGGAGCTGCTTACCGAGGTCTACAGCCGGATCAAGCGCGACTACGTCGACGAAGTGGAGGATGCGGATCTATTCCGCGCCGCCATCCGCGGCATGCTCTCCGAGCTCGATGCCCACTCGAGCTACCTCGACGAGCGCGAACTCGAGCAGCTTCGCGAGGGTACCCGTGGGGAGTTTGGTGGTGTCGGGCTGGAACTCAGCCGGCAGGATGGCGAGATCCGCGTGGTCGCCCCCATCGACGACACGCCGGCAACTCGGGCCGGCCTGCAGGCTGGTGACGTGCTGCTGCGCATCGACGGTGAGCCCGTGCGTGGCAACAGCCTCAACGATGTGGTGCAGCGTCTGCGCGGTGAGCCGGGCACCGCGGTGGAGGTGACCATCCGGCGCACGGACGAAGAGGGCCGGACCCGCACCTTCGAGCTTGAGCGCGACACCATCCAGGTGGAGAGCGTGCGCGCCCGGATGCTCGAGCCGGGCTACGGCTACGTGCGCATCAGTCAGTTCCAGGAGCGCACCGCCAGTGACCTCTATCCCGCCCTCGACCGCCTGCTCGATGAGGCCGGCGGCGGTCTCCACGGCCTCATCCTCGATCTGCGCAACAATCCCGGCGGGGTGCTCGATCCGGCGGTGGCCGTGGCCGATGCCTTTCTCACCGAGGGGCGGATTGTCTACACCGAAGGGCGCATGCCCCAGGCGCGCATGAGCTTCGAGGCCACGCCGGTGGACCGGGCCCGCGGTGCCCCGATGGTGGTGCTGATCAATCGCGGGTCGGCCTCGGGCTCGGAGATTGTCGCCGGCGCGCTGCAGGATCATCGACGCGCCGTGGTCATGGGTCGGGCGAGCTTTGGCAAGGGCTCGGTACAGAGCGTTATGCCGCTCGGCGGGGCCGCTATGAAACTGACCACGGCCCGCTACTACACCCCGCAGGGCCGCTCGATCCAGGACGAAGGGATCCAGCCGGATATCGTGGTCGAGGAGCTGCGTCTGGCCGAGGCCGCGGAGCGGGAGGCCGAGGTCGTTCCGGATACCCCGGCGGATGCCGATGACGCCGAGCAGGCGGCGGAGCTGGCCCAGGATGACTATGTCCTGAGCGAGGCGCTGAACCTGCTCAAGGGGCTGCGCGTGTTCGAGGGGCGTTGAGCATGGCGAAGGGTTATCGAGGGTTCTTCGCGGCCGGCGTCCTGGCGGTCTGGGGTGCGCCGCTCGCCGCGCATGGGCCGGCGGGCACAGACTGGATGTCGTTCCCCGAACCGCGGGCGGAGACGCCGGCCGGCCAGCCGGCGGCGCTGATCATCGACGACGTCGGCGACGACCGGGCCGCGGGGCGGCGCGCCATTGACCTGGATGCGGGGGTGACGCTCTCGGTGTTGCCGCACACCCCCCACGGCCGATACCTGGCCGAGCGCGCCCATGAGCGCGGTCGCGAGGTGATGCTGCACCTTCCCATGGAGGCAAAGAACGGGGCCGATCCTGGCCCCGGTGCGTTGTTCCTCGATATGGACGAGGTGCAGGTGCGCGAGACTGTGGCCCGTGCCTTGGAGGCGGTTCCCCACGCCGCCGGCGTCAACAACCACATGGGCAGCCTCATCACGCGCCACCCCGGGCACATGACGTGGTTGATGGAGGAACTGGCGGCGCGCGACGATCTGTACTTCATCGACAGTCGTACCTCGGCGCGCTCGGTGGCTCAGCGGATGGCCGATGAGCAGGGCGTGGATAACGCCGTGCGCCACGTCTTCTTGGACCCGCAGCGCGATGCCGATGTGATCGCCGAGCAGTTCGAGCGTTTCGTGGCCCTGGCGCAACAGGGTCAGGGGGTGATCGCCATCGGCCATCCCTACCCCGAGACCCTGGATCTGCTGGAGGAGGAATTGCCCGGACTGCGCGAGCGGGGTGTGACTCTCGTCCCCGCCGGCGAGCTGGTTGATGAACCGGCCACCGATCCAATCAAGGGAGATCGACGATGAGTGTACGAGTTCTGGTTCCGCTGGCCGAAGGCTGTGAGGAGCTGGAGGCGGTCACGGTGATCGACCTGCTGCGCCGGGCCGGAGCCGAAGTGGTGGTCGCCGGCCTGGAATCGGGAACGGTGCGCGCCAGTCGCGGCGTGCAATTG
Organism: Halorhodospira sp. 9621; assembly: GCF_022228055.1. Taxonomy (NCBI): domain Bacteria; kingdom Pseudomonadati; phylum Pseudomonadota; class Gammaproteobacteria; order Chromatiales; family Ectothiorhodospiraceae; genus Halorhodospira; species Halorhodospira sp. 9621. The sequence goes on along the minus strand of NZ_JAJNRD010000051.1, from coordinate 442 downwards.
GTCCCGGATACCGACCTGGACCGCGTTGCCGAGGAGAGCTTCGACCTGATCGTGCTGCCCGGCGGACTGGGCGGCGCCGAGCGGCTGGAGAGTGACGCCCGCATCGTCCGCATGCTGCAGGCGCAGAATGAGAGCGACGGCTGGATCGCGGCGATCTGCGCTGCCCCGCGCGTGCTTGCCGAGGCAGGCGTCCTGCAGGGGCGCCGGGCCACTGCCTTCCCGACCCAGCTCGAGCGCCACGGCATTGAGCCGGAGGATAGCGCGGTGGTCATCGACGACAACCTGATCACCTCGCGCGGGCCGGGGACGGCGATGGACTTCGCCTTGCGCCTGATCGAGGTTGTCTACGGTGACGAGAAGGCGGCCGAGGTTGAGGGTACCCTGCAGCGTCCGCTCTCACACCAGCGCTACTGAGTTGCTCGGCCGTGGGGGGGGGGCGCCG
>NZ_JAJNRD010000050.1:0-9056 GCF_022228055.1 Halorhodospira sp. 9621 | reverse complement strand
GATCTCGTGTATGCTCGCTTGCCCCGCCCTGCGGCGGTGGGGCGGTCAGCCCGGCCGGTGCTGACGGCGCAGCGCCAGGTCGGCCGCCAGCTCGATGGCCGCCTGCAGACTCCCGCCGTCTGCCCGTCCCGTCCCGGCCAGCTCCAGGGCCGTGCCGTGATCCACCGACGTGCGCACGATGGGCAGCCCCAGGGTGACGTTCACCGCCCGGCCAAAGCCGGCGTGTTTGAGCACCGGCAGACCCTGGTCGTGGTACATGGCCAGCACCGCGTCGGCCCCCTCCAGCGAGCGCGGCGTGAAGGCCGTATCCGCCGGCAAAGGCCCCACCAGCCCCAGCAGGCCGGCGTCGCGCAGTCGCTCCAGGGTCGGCTCGATGACCTCGAGCTCCTCGCGGCCCAGGTGGCCACCCTCGCCCGCGTGGGGGTTGAGGCCAGTGACCAGGATGCGCGGTGCCGCGATGGCGAACTTGTCGACCAGGTCGTGGTGCAGCGCTGTGATCACCGCCTCCAGCCGCTCGGGGGTGATCGCCGACGGCACTTCATGGAGCGCCATGTGCGTCGTGGCCAGGGCCACGCGGAGCTCCCCGGCGACCAGCATCATCACCGGCGTCTCGGTGGCGGTTAACTCGGCGAGCAGCTCGGTATGGCCCGAGAAGGGGATACCAGCGTCATTGATCACCCCCTTGTGGACCGGAGCAGTGACGATGCCGTCCACCTGACCCTCGGCGGCCAGCCGCACCGCCCGCCTGAGGCTGGCGACCACCGCCTCGGCGTTGGCCGGGTCCAGCGTCCCGGGGTGGGCCGGGCGGGCCAACCGCACGGGATCCACGGGCAGGCAACCGGCACGGTGGGCCGCCCGCGGCGTTTCGGGGGACCACGCCGGGGTGGCCAGCTCGGGGGCGTCGAGGACGCGGCTGCGCTCGCGCAGCAGCGCCGGATCGCCGATGGCGACCAGCTCCGCGGCGTGACTGCGCATGGCCGCAGCGGCTACCAGCTCGTAGCCGATACCAGCCGGTTCGCCGCAGGTGACCGCGATGCGCGGGCGGCCGTCGCTCACGACCCCCCCAGGCGGTAGTCGACGTAGGCCTCCTCGCGCAGCTCCCGCAGCCACTGCTCCAGGGCCTCCTGGCTCTTGCGCTCGTGGATCTGCTGGGCGATGCGCTCGCGGCGGCGATCGTCCGTGACGTCGCGCTCGCGCCGATCCTCCACGCGGACGATGTGCCAGCCGTATTCGGTGCGGAACGGCTCGCTGACCTCACCCACTTCGAGCTCATCCAGCTGCTCCTGGAAGGAGGCGACCAGCTGGCCACTGCGGGTCCAGCCGATGTCCCCGCCGCTGGCCTCGGCGCCCGGCTCCTGCGAGTACTGCCGGGCGAGGAACTCCAAGCTCTCGCCCTCGTCGATGCGCTCGCGGAAGCTGTTCAGCCGTTGCCGGACGTCCTCCACCTCGATGCCGTCGCCGGGGCGCAGGAGGATGTGGCGGGCGCGGGTCTCCTCGACAATCTGGGCATCTTCACTGCGCCGGTCGATGAGCTTGACGATATGGAAACCGTCGGCCGCCTGGACCGGCTCGCTGACCTCGCCCGGCTCCATGCCTTCGACGACGTCGGCAAAGGCCGAGGGCAACTGGCCGGGCAGTCGCCAGCCGATCTCGCCGCCTTCGCCGGCGGTGGCCGCATCCGAGAAGGTCTCGGCCAGGGTGGCGAAGTCGCTGTCGCTGTCCACCGCACGGGCGCGGATCTCGCCGGCCCGCTCTTCGGCGGCGCGCAGGTCATCCGAGGAGGCGCCCTCAGGCGTGCCGATGCGGATGTGCGCCACCCGGTACTCCATGTTATCCCGAGCCGCCGCCGCCTCGACGGCCTCGTCGATCTCCTGCGGCGAGACCTCGACCTCCTGCTGGACCACGGCCTGCTGGAGTCGCTCGACGGTGATCTGCTCGCGCAGGTCCTCACGGAAACCGGCCATGTCCATCCCCTCCTGAGCGAGGGCGTCGCGCAGCTGAGCGAGGGTCATGTTGTTCTGCGCGGCGATGCGCTGCATGGCGGCGTCCAGGGTGGCGTCGTCTACCTGGATGCCGGCGCGCTGCGCATGGCCCATCTGCAAGCGCTGCATCACCAGGCGCTCGAGAACCTGCTCGCGCAGCTGGTCCGCCGGTGGCGGCTGCTGACCGCGCTGGAAGAACTGGGCACGGATCTGCTCGATCTCCTGTTCCAGCTCCGAGGCGAGCACGACCTCCTGGTCGGCGACGGCCACGATGCGGTCCAGGGTCTCACTGGCGGCCAGGGCCGGCAGCCCGGCGAGCAGGGTTGCGGCGCAGAGAAAGGCTCGAATCTTCATGGGGTCTAGAATACCGTTTCGTCGTAGTCGGGCACCACGTCTTCAAGGAAGGATGCCGTGTCCTGGCCCAGTCGGCCCAGGCCGGTGAGCTCGAATTCGAGCATGAAGGTGTTTTCCACTTCCCGGGCCGCGCCGCGGCGGAAGCGCCGGGCGACACCGCGCACCGCCCAGCAGCACTGGCGGTACTCCACTCCTCCGACCACTTCCAGGTTCGTCCGTTCCAGCCGCGAGTACTGCCAGCCGCCAACGCCGCGCCAACGGGCGTCGATGGGCACCACCGCCGAGGCCTCGATCAGGTCCTGCGTGGTCTCCAGCACCGGTTCATCGTCCTCGTCGTCCTTGGCTTCCTGGCGGACCCGGTAGCCGAGATTCACCAGGGCGCCCGGGGTGGGCTGGTACTGCCAGTCGGCGGCGAGGCTGGTGGCTGCAGCCACTTCCCGCTCCGGGTCGTAGCGGTATTCGCCGCGGACCGAAAGCCCGCCGGGCAGGCGCAGCTCGGCGTCGGCGAAGATGTCCGAACTGCTGCGGGTCAGGGCCGGGTCGTCCGGGTCGGTGTCCAGGGTCACCCGCCGATCCTCCCGGTAGTAGACCTGGCCGATGCTCGCGCGTAACGGTTCGCGGCCATCGACGATGTCGAGGAAACGGGTGGTCACCGCGGCGGTGATCTGGTCTGCGTCACCGATGCGGTCGATGCCGGAGAAGCGGTTCTCCTGGAAGAGCTGCGCCACGGTGTTGCCGCGCTCGCTGGTGTCGAAGTCCGGGTAGTCCCCCTGGTCGCGGTAGGGGGCGTAAAGATAGTACACCCGGGGTTCCAGCGTTTGCAGGAAAGGGCGGTTGCCGAGCTGGAACGGCCGCTCGAGGAAGATGCCGGCATCGAGGCTGGCGATGGGCACGGTGCGGCTGAGCTGCTCGTCACCGGGGGCGTCGCCGGCCCGATCTAGGTCGTAGCGGGTGTGGTGCAGGCTCAGCCCCGGCTCGATGAAGAAGGCCTGGCGCTGCAGGGGCCAGGAGATCCGCGGGTTGACGTGGTAGCGTCGTCCCACCGGGCGCTGTTCGTCATTCTCTGCCTCGGGACCCTCGGGCAGCTCGAAGCGCACCGCCTCGCCCTCCAGGCGGTACTCCACGCCACCGGGCAGCACCCCGGGCGTGTGCTGGTAGCCGATCGCGGGCCAGCGCCGGTACGGGTCGTCGCGGTCGTCCGGGCGCAGGTTCTGCCAGTGCTGCAGCTCGGCCTCCCACTCGTGATCGCCGCGGGACTGCCGCGCCAGGGCGCGACTCTCGAGCTCGGCATCGCTGCTGCCTACCAGATCCGATGAGAAGTCCCTCAGGTAGTCCACGTCGCCGACGCGCTCGACGTCTACCTGGTAGTCGACGCCGTGGGGTAGATCCCCGCGGTGGGACCAGTCCACGGCCCAGCGTTCGGCATCGATCTCCGGCTCGCCGTCTTCGCGCAGCTGATCGGCGTAGACGTCGTCGTCGGGCAGGTACTCCGCGGACAGCTCGCCATCGAAGCTCGGGCGCAGATAGCGGAACTCCCCACCGAGCTGAACCCCCCGTCGCGAGTAGTAGGTCGGCTGCAGGGTCAGGTCGTAATTCGGCGCCAGGCGCACGTAGACCGGCAGCGTGAAATAGCCACCGTCGGTATCGGACTGGCCGAAGCTCGGCGGCAGGATCCCGGTGCGTGGCCGGTCGTCGATGGGGAACTGCAGATACGGGGTGTAGAACCAGGGGATGCCGCCGAGCTCCACCCGCGCGTGGCGCGCCTCGCCCAGGCCGGCGTCGTGATCCAGGTCCAGCGACCCGGCGTGCAGCCACCACAACTCATCCCCCGGCGGGCAGGTGGAGTAGCGCAGGTCGGTTAGCCGGGTCTGCTCCGCTCCGGTGGAGACCAGGTGCCGGGCGGCGCCGTGCATGTGCGGATGGATCCGGAATTCCGCGCCGTCCACCTCGATGCGGTCTTCGTCGAGGTCGAAGCGCCCCGCCGTGCCCCACAGGTGCAGGCCGGACTCCGAGTACGCGAAGGCCCCAGGCACGCGCGCGCGACCCGCCGCCTCGTCGAGATCGAGGTTCTCCGCGCGCAGGTGCTGATCGAGCCGGCGCAGTTCAGCGTCGCCGCGCAGACGGTAGAGGGCGCGCAGGCCATCGGCGTCGATGGCTTCGGCATCCAGGATCAGGGGTGTGTCGGGGTGGTTGCGCCGTGTGCGGTCCACGGCGTCGGGGGATGGCGCCAGTGGGGGGCCGCAAAGCTGGATCTGCCGGAGTGCGCCAGGGTCGCTGGGGATGTGGCCGGAGGGGACACGGGCCTCTTCGACGTTGTCCGCATCGGCGGCTGCAACCACGGAGGCGGCCAGGCCTGCCGCAAGGACGGCGGTGAGTGGGAGTGAACGGTTCACGGTTCGTTGCGATCCGGCGGCGAGCGCCGCTACCTTGGCACACGGGGGGGCGCGTGGCAACGCACGACGGCTTGCAATCGGCGCCGCCGTGGCGCGCAATGGAGGGATGAACGCACTGGCCTGGGATGATGCCCGCGCCGCCGAGGCGCGCGAGTGGGCTCGGTGGCAGCTCGATGCCGCGCAGCCGCCGGCGCTGACGCCGGCGGCGGCCGACGCCAGCAGCCGCCGCTACTTCCGGATCGAGCTGCCCGACGGGGGTACCCGGATCATCATGGACGCCCCGGGGCAGCCCGAGTCCGTGGCGGCCTTTGTACACGTCGCCGGATTGCTGACTGCTGCGGGGGTCCACGCACCGCGAGTGGAGGCCGCCGACCAGGAGCGGGGCCTGTTGCTGCTCACCGACCTGGGCCGCCGCACCTACCTGCAGGCATTCCAGGATGGGGCCGACCCCCAGCCGCTGCTCGACGCTGCCGTCAACGCCCTGGTCCGCGCCCAGGCTGCCGTGCCGGTGGCCGGTCTGCCCGCCTACGATACCCCGCGGCTGCGCCGGGAGCTGGAGCTGTTCACCGACTGGTACCTGCCGCACTGCTGCGGGGTGGCTGCCGCGGAAGCCCGGCGGCGCCTTGGCGGCGGTCTGGACGATCTGCTCGAACGGCTTGCCGCCCAGAGCCGGGCGTTCTGTCACCGGGACTACATGCCGCGCAATCTGATGGACTGTGCGCCGCTGCCTGGTGTGCTGGACTTCCAGGACGCGGTGGACGGGCCGGTTTCCTATGATGCTGTCTCCCTCGTGCGCGATGCCTTCATCAGCTGGCCGCGCGAACGCGAAGTGGCCACCCTTCAGCGCTATCACCGCCTGGCGCTCGAGGCCGGCGTACCCGTGCCGTGGGCGTTCGAGCTGTTCTGGGCGGACTGCCAGTGGATGGGGGTGCAGCGTCACCTCAAGGTGCTCGGTATCTTCGCCCGGTTGGCCTACCGTGACGGCAAGCCGCATTACCTGGCCGACGCGCCGCGGTTCTTTAAGTATCTGCGCGCAGCAGCGGAGGAGGAGCCGGCGCTACGCGCGCTGGTGGACGAGGTGCGGGCCCTGGCGGAGGCGCCGGGGCGGGTCCCGGACGCCAAGGTGGACTGAGATGCGTGCCATGATCCTGGCCGCCGGGCGCGGCGAGCGGATGCGCCCGCTGACCGACACCACCCCGAAGCCGCTGCTGGAGGTTGCGGGGATGCCGCTGATTGGCTGGCAGCTGCAGCGCCTGAGCGCGGCCGGGGTCGAGACGGTGGTGATCAATACCGCCTGGCTGGGTGAGCAGATCGAGACGGCGGTCGGCGATGGGCGCGCCTGGGGGGTGCGCGTGCACTACAGCCGCGAGCCGGAAGGCGCCTTGGACACCGGCGGCGGCATCCGCCAGGCGCTGCCTCTACTCGGCGACAGCCCGTTCTGGGTCGTCAACGGCGACGTCTGGAGCGACTACCCGCTGCAGCGCCTGCCCCGCTCGCTCTCGGTCGCTGCGCACTTGGTGCTGGTGGACAACCCGGCCCATAACCCCGACGGCGATTTCGCCCTCGACGGTCAGGGACGGGTGACCACCGGGAGCGGACAGCGGCTGACCTTTGCCGGGATCGGCGCCTTCCACCCCCGCCTCTGGCGCGGGTGCCGGCGCGGGTGTTTCCCGCTGGCGCCGTTGCTGCGCAGTGCTGCGCAGCGCGGGGAACTCACCGGGACCTACTGGCCCGGGATCTGGTCCGATATCGGCACGCCGGAACGGCTCGAGCAGCTGCGCCGCCAGGTGCTGGCGGAGGCCGGTCCGGCGCCGGAGTAGCGAGGGAGCGACGGACGTGGGACAGGAGATCGGTCGGGCACGCTTCGGGAGCGACGACTTCTCGGTCTTTCGCCAGAGGCTCCGGGACGAGACCCGGCTGCTGGGCGAGTGGCTGCGGGCCGGACGGGTCGCGCAGGGGGCGCCGAGCATCGGTCTCGAGCTCGAGGCGTGGCTGGTGGATGCGCAGGGGCGCCCGGCGCCGGTCAGCGATCGGGTGCTAAGCCGGGTCGAGGATGAGCGCGTCGAGAATGAGCTCGCGCGCTTCAACCTGGAGATCAACACGGACGTGCATGCGCTGGCCGGCTCCTCGCTGCAGGCCCTGCAGGCGGAGCTGACCGGGCGCTGGGCGCGAGCGCAGCAGGCGGCGTCGGAGGCCGGCTGCCGGGTCGCCCTAGTGGGTATCCTGCCTTCGGTGCGGGAAGCGGACCTGTGCCTGAGCAACATGACCCCGTCGCCGCGCTACGCCGCGCTGAACGAGCAGGTGCTGGCGCTGCGCGGGCGCCAGCCGCTGACTCTCGATATCGAGGGGGCGGAGCGCTTCCGCACCGAGCGTCACGACGTCATGCTGGAGGCGGCCACCACTTCGCTGCAGCTGCACCTGCAGGTGCCGCCGCAGCGCATCGCGGCGTTCTTCAATGCGGCGGTGGCGCTGTCGGCGGCATCGGTGGCGGTGGCCGCCAATTCGCCGCTGCTCTTCGGGCGCCGCCTCTGGCAGGAGAGCCGCATCCCGCTGTTCGAGCAGGCTGTGGCGTGCACTCGCCTGGAGCCGCGCGGCGCCGGTACCCTGGCGCGGGTGGGGTTCGGTAGTGGCTATGCACGCGACGCCCTCTATGGCTTCTTTGTCGAGAATCGGCAGCACCACCCCGTGCTGCTGCCGGTGCTCCAGGACACCCCGGTGGAAGCGCTGGCCCATCTGCGCCTGCACAACGGCACCATCTGGCGCTGGAACCGGCCGCTGGTGGACGTGGTCGACGGCCGGTGCCAGCTGCGTCTTGAGCATCGGGTGATGGCCGCCGGCCCGACCCTGGCCGACGTGCTGGCCAACGCCGCCTTTTTCTACGGTGCGGTGGCCGAGCTGGCCGAATCCCGCCCAGGGCTGGTGGAGGAGCTGCCGTTCCACATCGCTGAGCAGAACTTCTATGCTGCCGCCCGTTACGGCCTGGACGCCGAGGTGGAGTGGCTGGACGGCTGGTTCGGCCGGCTGGGCGACCTGGTCGCCGAGCGCTTGCTGCCCAAGGCCCGCCGCGGGCTGGTACGGGCCGGCGTGGCCGAGGCCGAGGCCACCGCGCACCTGCGCGTGGTGGAGGAGCGGGTGGCCAGCGGGCGCACCGGCGCCGATTGGCAGCTCGCCTGGATGGAGCGCCACGGCGACGACAACCAGGCCCTGACGCGGGCCTACCTGGATCGAGCTGCCGACGGTGAACCGGTTCATCGCTGGCCGCTTTAGAAACCAGACAGGAGGGCGATCGGCCCATGCTGAAGACCTACCAGGGACTGCCGGAAGGACTGCTCCGCGCAGGGCCCGCCGAGTTGGAGGAGCGCCTCGGCGGGCCGAGCCTGATCGAGGTGCCCGGGCGCCGTGAACCGCCGCTTTTCGTCACCGTCCTGCTCCACGGCAACGAGACCACCGGCTGGGAGGCGGTGCGGCAGGTCCTGGCCGATTTCCAGGGGCGTCCGCTGCCACGGACCCTGCTGCTGTTCATCGGCAATGTGCGTGCAGCCCGGCACGGCGTCCGCCGTCTCCCCGAACAGCCCGACTACAATCGGGTGTGGCCGGGGACGAGCCTGCCCGACAGCCCGGAACAGCACCTCGCCGCCGAGGTGGTGGCCCGCGTACGCTCGCGGGGCTGTTTCGCCAGCATCGATGTGCACAACAACACCGGGCTGAACCCGCACTACGGCTGCGTTAATCGCCTCGAGGGGCCGTATCTTCAGCTCGCTGCGCTGTTCTCGCGCACGGTGGTCTACTTCACGCGGCCTCAAGGGGTACAGTCGCTGGCCATGGCCCGGCTGGCGCCGGCGGTCACCGTGGAGTGCGGGCAGCCGGGCAGCCCCGGGGCGGCGGATCACGCCGCCGAACTGATCTCCAGCGCGCTACACCTCTCCCGCCTGCCCCAGGGGGTGCCCGCGGATATCTCGGTCTATCACACGGTGGCTGCGGTGCGGATTCCGGAGCAGTGCAGCTTCGGTTTCGGCGAGGCGCGCGGGGCGGATCTACAGCTGATGGACGATCTGGAGCGGTGCAATTTCCGTGATCTGCCCGAGGGGACCGTGTTCGCCCGGGTTGCGCCGGAGTCCCGGGCGTTCTTCACGGTGGAGGACAATGACGGGCGCGAGGCGGCGGCGGAGTTTTTCCAGCGCGATGGTGAGACGATCCGCCTGCGCCGTCCGGCGATGCCGGCCATGCTCGCCTGCAATACGACGGCCATCCGTCAGGATGTACTCTGCTACCTGATGGAGCCGGTCCGCCTGGGCACACCGCCGGCGGCTGAGCCCGCCTGAGGGTG